>JAXKGH010000099.1:0-17671 GCA_036550475.1 Collinsella sp.
GAGCTCGACGCGCATGCCGAACGCGCGGACGGGAGGAGCGATACGCTGGCTCACGGTAACGACGACCGCATTGCCGTCCTGCTTCCAAGAAACCTTGCGGGTAGACGTCTGCATCACATCGATGAAGTTGTCCTTCCACAGCGAGTCATACTCCTGGGCGTGGTTATCGACGAGCGGATGCCAAAAACCAACCTGGGGACCGGAGGCCATGACGTCGCGGCCGGATGCCTTCCACTCGCTCACGGTACCGTTTACCTTGCTGAAGGTCAGCTCGCCGTTGAGGGAGCGAATGCGGATTTCCTGCTCGGTCTCCTCGACCGTAAGCTCAGGACGAACGGGGGCGGCGATGGCCGGCGCTGGATGGTTTGCGATGGCAAACTGGCTTGCGCCCAGCTGGAACATCGGCTCGCACCAGACGTGAGCGGCCATGGTGTAGGCGCGCACGGTCAGTAGGGTCTCGCCTACCGCGGCCTCATGAATCACCAGTGGCAGCTGGACGGACTCGCCGGGGGCAACCGCACCGGGCATGAGCGTCTTGCGGCTGACCACGTCGCCGTCCACCAGGGTCTCGGCCGACAGGCAGACATCCTCGAGAGTGGTGAACCAACGCTTGTTGGTGACGGTCAGCTCGCCCGCCTCGGTGTCATAAGCCATGCGAACCGGGCAGATGACCTGGCCATACTCAGTGAGGCCCGGGCTCGGCTGCTGCCAAGGGAACACCATGCCATCGATGCAGAAGTTGCTGTTGTTGGGGTAGTCGCCGTTGTCGCCGCCGTACATGTCGTAGGCAACGCCGTCCTCGGTCACAGCAGCCAAACCGTGGTCGCACCATTCCCAGATAAACTGGCCTTGGATGCAATCCCAGCGATCGAAGACCTCCTGATACTCGGACAGGCCTCCGGGGCCGTTGCCCATGGAGTGACCGTACTCGCAGTTGATGCGCGGCTTGGGGAATGGATGCTCACCAAAGTCGTTCATCTGCGACACGCGGGAGTACATGGTGGAGATAACGTCGACGGTATCGGCGTTGCGATCCTCCTCGTAGTGGACCGGACGACCGTCGAGCTCGTGAGCCTTGGCGTACATCGCGCGGATGTTGCAGCCATAGCCGCTCTCGTTGCCCATCGACCACATAATGATGCAGGCGTGGTTGCGCTCCTGCATCACCAGGCGCTCAATGCGGTCGACGTAGGCCGGCTCCCATGCCGGGTCGTCGGTCACCAGGGCGATATTGCCGATATTCTCGAAGCCGTGGCTCTCCATATCGGTCTCGGCGACCAGCATGATGCCATACTCATCACACAGCTCGTAAAAGCGCGGGTCGTTGGCGTAGTGGGACGTGCGCACCGCGTTGATGTTGTGCTGCTTCATGAGCTCCAGGTCGCGGCGCATGCGATCGAGGCCCACGGCGCGGCCCTTGTGATCGTCGTGATCGTGGCGGTTGACGCCATGCATCTTAAAGTAAGTGCCGTTGAGGTAGATATGATTGCCCTCGACCGTCACCTCGGCAAGACCCTGGCGATGCGGAACGTACTCGCTGACCTCGTCACCGTCGTAGACCTCAAACGTAAGGTCATAGAGGAAGGGGGCCTCGGGGTTCCAGAAGTGGGCATCAGCAACGCTGCACTCGGCATGGCCGTCGACGCACTCGCCCGTAGCCACCACGTTCTCGCCATCGCTGAGCGTATACACAACGCGGGTAGCGCCCTCGGCCACCGTATCGAGCGTGATCAGAGCGGTATCGCCCTCGCGGTGCGTGCGGAACCTAAAGTCGACCAGGTGCGCGGCGGGACGCTGCATAAGGTACACATCGCGGAAGATGCCCGAGGCCCACCACATATCCTGGTCCTCGATATAGCTGCCATCGCTGTACTGCAGGACCTTGACAGCAAACAGGTTGTCGCCCTCGACGAGCGCGTCGGTCACGTCGAATTCGGCAGACAGGCGCGAACCCTTGGTCATGCCGATAAACTGACCGTTGACGTACAGCTCGCCATAGCTCTCGATGCCGTCAAAGCGAATGATCTCGCGAGCGCCGGCAGGCACGGCGGGAAGGTTGACGATGCGCTGGTACACGCCCGTGGGATCGTCAGAGGGAACGAACGGCTGATCCACCGGGAACGGGAAGCCCTCGTCGGTGTAGGCAAGGTTGCCATAGCCGTCTACCTGCCACAGGTGCGGAACCTCCACGTGATCCCACTCGGGCTCGTACGTGGAGAGCTCCTCGTTGGAGACGGCAGCGGGGCCCTCAAAGAGGCGGAACTGCCACGAGCCGGACAGCTGGACAAACCCGCGCGACAGCTCGCGGCTGTACGTTGCAGCGAGATCGGCGGTCTCGTAGCCCATAAAGTACGCATGGGGTGCCAGGCGGTTCCTGTGGGTGAGCGCTTGGTTTTCCCAATCGTTAATGGTGTCCATGGTGATGCTCCTTCGTCATCGTAGTGATTCTTGTGCAACCGGTTGTCCTTATCTTACGGGCGATGCAAAATACTGTGCAACCGGTTGTCCGCTGAACGATCGATTTGGTCGGGTTAACGGTGCAACCGGTTGTACAACCGCGACACTTATGTCACCCTGAGTATCGAAACTCAGCGCAAGACATCGTTCTTAAGCTCGTAGGCAACCGCCACGCCCGCTGATATCTCACCCATACGAGACGTATTCGATTGCGGCTTGGTTGCAAAACGACGCCGGTCACCGGATATCATGAACGCTGTTCAGGCGCACTATAGTAAGCTGTATCCGCATCAGCCCGTATCAGCGACAACATCGACCGCATTCTCCAGGAGACGCCATGACCCAACCAGTTCGCACCGCACCTACGCTTGCCGAGGTTGCCGCAGCTGCCGGCGTGTCGCGCTCCACGGCATCGCGCGCTCTCAACGATTCGCCCCGCATTAGCGAGGAAACCAAAAAGCGCGTCCGCGCGGCGGCCAAGGAAGTCAATTTTGTCCCCAACGCTCGTGGCCGAGCGCTCGCTGTCGGGCGCACGGAAATCATCGCCGTGCTCGTGACCGAGCCCCTGAGTGAGCTCTTCAGCGACCCCACCTATAGCGAGTTTTTGAGCGGCATTACCGAGGAACTGTCGGAGTCGTCCTATCTGCCCGTTATCTTGCAGGCGTCTTCTACGCATGAGCGCAACCGCGCACGCGAGCACTTTGAGCGCCGCTCGTTCGACGCCGTGATCGACGTCTCCCCCTACAAGGGCAGCGAGCTGCTCGAGGTGCTGCGCGAGCTGGGCGTACCCACCGTGTTGTGCGGCCAGCTCGAGGGCCACCCCTATCGCGATGTGTTTTCGACGGTCTATTCAGACGACGAAGAGGGCGGACACTTTGCGGCACTCGCCATGAAGGAGCGCGGGCGCAAAGATATCGTCGCCGTGTTGGGACCGCAAGACAACCCCGCTGTTGTCGACCGCCTGCGCGGCTACCGCGCCGTCTTGGGCGAAGACCTCCCAGACGCAAACGTTATCTATACCGGCTGGAACAGCGGAGACGGCTATCAGGCCATGCACCAGATTCTCGCGCGCGAGATCGCTTTCGATGGCGTGCTCTGCGGATCGGACCGTATCGCGGCTGGCGTCATCACCGCACTCAACGAGGCAGGCCTATCCGTTCCGGCGGACGTTTCTGTCGTCGGCTTCGACGATCACGAGATTGCGACGCGCTGCGTCCCCGCACTCACGACCGTCCGCCAGCCCCTGCGCGAAGAAGGCCACATGGCCGCCAACATTGCGCTCGACATGATCAAGGGTGCCGAGCCCACCACCTCCGTGATGCACATGCAGCTGATCCAGAGAGACTCGCTATAAGAAATTGGGGCAGGCTTTCCGCCAGACAGTTGTTGCGGAAAGCCTGCCCCGTTTTGAGCGCTCGTTCTGGGGCACAGTTTCCGTTAGACAGCTCAACCGGAAACTGTGCCCCATTATTTTGCCGAATTCTGGGGCACGCTTTCCGCGACGCCCGGTCACCCTATATACCCTCACAATCTCGGCGCATAAAAAACGAGGGAAGGCACACGTCCTTCCCTCGTTGCAAGCAATATGTAGCCGCTTGCCTACATCAGGCGCAGGCTGACGTCCTTGAGCTGGGCGCCGGAAACGGCACTCGGAGCACCCGACATAAGGTCGGAGCCACTGGCCGTCTTGGGGAACGCCATGACGTCTCGGATGGAGTCGGAACCGGTGAGCAGCATGCACACGCGGTCCAGACCCAGAGCGAAACCGCCCATCGGGGGCGCACCAAACTTGAGGGCCTCCATGAGGAAGCCAAACTGAGACTCGGCGCGCTCCTCGGTAAAGCCCAGGAGCTTGAGCATGGACATCTGCATCTCGGCGTTGTGGATACGCATACCGCCGCCGCCGGCCTCAAAGCCGTCCATGACAAAGTCGTAGGTGCACGAACCGGCTGCCAGCGGATCGGCCTCGATCTTGGCGATGTCGGTCTCGGTCGGCAGGGTAAAGGGCTGATGCTCGGCAGCATAGGCCTTGCGATCCTCGTCCCAATGGAACAGCGGGAAGTTGACGACCCACAGGAAGTCGTGACCCTCGCGCTTGATCTCGAGCGCATTGGCCATGTGCGAACGCATACCGCCCAGGATCTCATCAGAAAGCAGGCGCGGGCCGGCGGCGAACATCACAAGGTCGCCGGGCTCGACGTCCATGCGCTCACGCAGAGCGGCCATCTCCTCGTCCGAGAAGAACTTGACGATGGGGCTGTTGATGGAGCCGTCCTCGCGGAAGGCGATCCAGGCCAGGCCCTTGGCGCCAAACGTGGAGGCCACGCCGGCGAGCTTATCGATCTTGGCACGTGCCCAGGCACCGGCGCCCTTGGCGTTGATGGCCTTGACGACAGAGCCCTCCTCATTTGCGGCGGTCGCAAAGACCTTGAACTTGGAGTTGGCAAAGATGTCGGTCAGGTCGACCAGGTGCATGCCATAGCGGGTATCGGGCTTGTCGGAGCCATAGGTGTCCATGGCATCCCAGTAGTTCATGCGACGCAGCGGCGTGGGCATCTCGACACCCATGCGACCGAAGGCATCGACAAGAACCTCTTCGAGCGCGCTCATGACATCGTTCTGGTCCACGAAGGACATCTCGATATCGACCTGGGTGAACTCGGGCTGACGGTCGGCACGCAGGTCCTCGTCGCGGAAGCACTTGGCAACCTGGTAGTAGCGCTCAACGCCACCGACCATGAGCAGCTGCTTCAGAAGCTGCGGGGACTGCGGCAGGGCGTAGAAGTTGCCCGGCTGGATGCGGCTGGGAACGATGAAGTCGCGGGCGCCCTCGGGCGTGGACTTGAACAGGGAGGGCGTCTCGACCTCCATGAACTCACGGTTGTGCAGTGCCTCGCGAATGGCAAAGGTAAAGTCGGAGCGCAGCTTGAGGTTGGCCATCATCTCGGGACGGCGGAGGTCCAGATAGCGATAGCGCAGGCGGGTGTCCTCGCTGGTCTCGATGCCGTCCTCGATCTGGAACGGCGGGGTGACGGACGTGTTGAGAACCTCGGCGTGGTCGGTCAGGACCTCGATCTCGCCGGTCGCGAGCTTGGTGTTGGTGGTCTCCTCGCCACGGGAGCGCACGACGCCGTGGATCTTGATGGGCCACTCGGGACGCATGGTCTCGGCGATCTTAAAGGCGTCGCCGTCGGAGTGCTCGGGGTCGAAGGTGAGCTGCGTGATGCCCTCGCGGTCGCGAAGATCGCAGAAGATAAGGCCGCCGTGGTCGCGGCGACGGCTCACCCAACCGGTGAGGGTGACCTCTTCGCCCACGTTCTCGCGGCGAAGCTCGCCGCAGGTACGGGTGTGCATGGAATGCTCATCGATGGGACGGGTCTGGCTCATACCAGTGATCCTCCTTTATGGATCTGTGCCGCCCCGTGTCGTTCCGGGCGGCGTCGTACAGATTTGCCCAGCCTGCGTAAACCGCGCAGCCAGACATGGCGTTCTATCTTATCGCACCTGTGTCGATGTGCCGCGGAAAAGTAGCTCCTGCCCAAAGACTTGACGGAGACGAAACAATTGACGCGGCCTGGCCGTCGCCCAGGCGCGCCGCGTGCGACAATGTGCCCCAATAAAACAGCACTTGGAAAGGCCCGTCATGACTGCACGCCTCATTGTTATGGATATCGACTCCACGCTCATCAACCAGGAAGTCATCGACCTGTTGGGCGAGGAAGCCGGCGTGGGCGAGCAGGTAGCACAGATCACCGAACGCGCCATGCGCGGCGAGCTTGACTTTAAGCAGGCGCTCGAGGAGCGCGTGGGGCTGCTTGCCGGCTTGGATGAGAGCGTGTTCGAGCGCACCTTTGAGCGCGTGACGTTTACTCCCGGCGCGCTGGAGCTTGTGCGCTCGGCGCACAGCAAGGGCTGGAAGGTCGGCGTGGTGAGCGGCGGCTTCCACGAGGTCGCCGACAAGATCGTGGCCGCCGCGGGCATCGATTTTTGCCTGGCCAACCGTCTGGAAGTCGTGGACGGCAAGCTCACGGGTAAGCTGGCGGCAGACATTGTGACCAAGGAATCCAAGCTCATTCAGCTGCTGGATTGGGCGGTTGAGTGCGGTGTCGACATGGCCCACACCGTCGCGATCGGCGACGGCGCCAATGACATCCCCATGATTCAGGCCGCGGGCACGGGCATCGCGTTTTGCGCCAAGCCCAAGACGCGCGAAGCCGCCCCGTTTGCCATCGACGAGCGCAACCTGACACTCGCCATGGATATCATCCTGCGCGACTAGTCGATCCTTCTAACAATAGAATCAGTCTGTCCTATAGTTTCCGAACAATTTTGTCTTAGTGTTCGGAAACATACCCTTTGAGTGCTAGACTTTGCGCCGTCGAAGGGAACATATATGGATAAGCGAGATCTAGAGCAGCTGCTGAGCGATGTTGCCGGCGGATCAGTCACCCCCGCCGACGCCCTTACGCGCATCCAGACGGCTCCGACTGCCGATTTGGGCTTTGCGCAGCTCGATCTTTCGCGCGGAGTGCGCCAGGGAGCCGGCGAGGTTGTCTACGGTGCCGGTAAAACCGCCGAGCAAATTGCCGCCATTATCGAGGCGCTGCGCGATGCCGGCCAGGAGCGCATCCTAGTCACACGCTTGGATGCCGAAAAAGCCGCGCGCACCGCTGAGCTTCTTGGCAACGACATCGACCTGGGATATGTCCCGGACGCCCAGCTCGCCCTGGTGGGTGGCAAGCCCTCCCCCACCGGCAACGGACACATCGTCGTCGCCTGCGCCGGCACGAGCGACCTGCCCGTCGCCGAGGAAGCCGCATTGACAGCCGAGTTCTATGGCAACGAGGTCGACCGCCTCTACGACGTAGGTGTCGCCGGCCTGCACCGCCTGCTCGCGCATGCCGAGGAACTTGCCCAGGCACAGGTGGTCATCGCCATCGCCGGCATGGAGGGCGCTCTGGCGAGCGTTGTCGGCGGTCTGGTGAGCTGTCCGGTCATCGCCGTTCCCACCAGCGTGGGGTACGGCGCGAGCTTTGGTGGCGTAGCCGCGCTGCTCGCCATGCTCAACTCCTGCGCCAGCGGCGTTTCGGTCGTCAACATCGACAATGGCTTCGGCGCCGCCTACCAGGCAAGTCTTATCAATCATCTGAGCGCCAGCACACCCCGCGCCCGTTAAGGAGCATTCCATGTCCAACCATCAGCACACGCTTATCATCGACGGCACCTCGGGCATCAGCGGCGACATGACCGTCGCGGCCCTGCTCGATCTGGGCGCCAGCGAGGAGCATCTGCGTGAGCAGCTCGCCACGCTTCCGGTCGGCGGCTTTGAGATTGCCGTTACACGTGTAAACAAGCATGGCATCGACGCCTGCGACTTTGACGTTCAGCTGGCAGAGGAGCTCGAGAACCACGACCACGACATGGCCTGGCTCTACGGCAACGAAGCAGCTGCCGAGCACACACATGAGCATGAGCATGAGCACCACCATCATGATCATGGCGAGCACGAGCACTGCCACGAGCATGACCATGAGGGCCACAGTCATGGCCACGAGGGCCACCATCGCGCCCATCACCATCACCACCGTTCTTTGGCGGACGTCACCGCCATCATCGATGGCTCGCAGCTAAGCGATGGCGCCAAGCGTCGCGCCGTCGCCATTTTTTCCGTACTCGCTGCTGCCGAGGCCAAGGCTCACGGCAAAACGCCCGAGACCGTCATGTTCCACGAGGTGGGCGCCGTCGATTCCATCGTCGACGTCTGCTCGGTCGCCATCTGCCTCGATGACCTTGGTATTGAGGACATCGTGGTCGAGTCGCTCTCCGAGGGCCACGGCACCATTCGTTGCGCCCACGGCCTCATGCCCATTCCCGTCCCTGCTGTCGTCAACCTGTGCCAGGCGGGCAATATCGCCCTCGCGCCCGCACCGGTCGCCGGCGAGCTCGTGACGCCCACGGGCGCCGCCATCGTCGCCGCACTGCGCACGTCCGAGCACCTGCCGGCCCGCTACCGCATCGAGGCCGTCGGCTACGGCGCCGGTAAGCGCCCCTACGAGGGCTGCTCCGGCACGCTCCGTTGCCTGCTTGTACACGTGGATGCATAGCCATGGATGCCCGCAAGACAAAAAGCCGCGCCGCTATTGTCACGGCGTTTTCCGAGCTCCTTCGCGAGGAGGACTACGGCAAGATCACCGTCGGCGACATCATCGCGCGCGCTCACGTAGGCCGCGCGACATTCTACGGCCTCTTCAAGAGCAAAGATGACCTACTGTCCGAACTCGTGAGCGACATCTGCACCCACGCCCTCGACGACGATGGCACACCGCTCGACGACCCGCTCGTGCAGGTCATGCATATCCTCAACAATCTCTGGGAGCGCCGCCAGGGCGTTCGAGCCCTCGTAGCCGGCGCCGGCTCACGCGTCTTCGCCGACTGCTTACGCAAGACCATCATGTCACGAGCAGCCGAAACCGTCCCCACCGACCCCGCAGGCCCCGCCGGCACCATGGACCGCAGCTTCCTACTCCACCACATAGCCTCAAGCTTCGTAGGAATGGTCCAATGGTGGGCCTGGCACAACTTCCAAGCCCCAAAAGAGGACGTAGCCAAAGACTACCTATCAGCCATAAAACCCCTCTTCAACTAAGTAAGAAGCTCATCCCAAAGCATCGCCCCAACCCAGGCCGCCACGCATCCCAAAGTGTCACTCGCACCTCAAAGCGCCTAACAACAAAGTGCCCACCACATCCAAATTCAGATATATATGTTGGTTGCTTGTTCGAACACAACTGGATTCCCGCAGGGTCCGGCATAGGTTAACTTTCCGCCGCACTCCGCAGGACGCAAGAAGCTCCCGCCGCACGAAGTGCGCAGCGGGAGCTTCTTGCATGTCCGAGGACGCGGCGAAAAGTTAACCTATGCCGGACCCGGGCGTTATATCAATTGTCTTGGACTAGAACATGCCCAAGAAACCGTGCACAAACAGCGCGGCCAGAGCGGCACCGATAAACGGAGCGATGCCAGGAACAAGCAGGCCGTACTTCCAGTTGTTGTCAGCCTTGTTCTTGATCGGCAGCACCTGATAGGCCATGCGAGGACCAAGGTCACGAGCCTGGTTCATGGCGAAGCCGGTGATGCCACCCATGCCCATGCCAACAGCCCAAACGATCAGACCGACGCAGATGGCAAGCATCAGAACGTTCTCGCCGGCGCGGCTAGCGGCAGCAAGGATGGCGCTGATGAACACAAAGGTGCAGATAGCCTCGCAGAAGAAGTTACGGGCATAGTTCGTACCCTCGGTGGTGGGGTTGGTCGAGAAGATGTTGCGCTGGGCAATGGGGTCGACGACGCCCTCGGAAGCCTTGAACTCATCGGCATACATAAGCCAAGCGATTACGGCGCCCACAAAGCCGCCGAGCATATCGGCAATCATGAAGGGGATGCAGCTGCTCCACGGCACCAGGCCTACGATGCACTGGGCAAGCACCATAGCCGGGTTCATGCACACGGCGCCGCCAAAGACAAACAGGCAGACCGAGATGCCAAAAGACCAAGTGGTGATGGCAAACATGTGGCCGGAGCCCTGATACTTGGTGCCCTTAAGCACGGTATCGCAGTGCACGCCCACGCCAAAGATGATCATGAGGGCCGTTGCGCCGAATTCGCAGAGGAGTTTGGTAAGCATAAAACCTTATCTTTCTTGTCAGTTATAAACGATTCGTTTGGGCCGCACACTAGTGCTGAGCGACGACAACGCCCAGGCCATCGGGAATGACGGCCACCTTGGCATCGGCACCCTTCATCTCAAAGGCGAGCTTGAGCGCCTCATCGAGGGTGTTGACCGGCGTCATGTGCATATCCTTGATCATCTGGTGATCGCACAGGTCGGTAACCATGATCACAGGGTGATGCGCCAGGATGCGGGCAAAGATCTGGCTCGTCCACTGGTCGGGCAGGGTCTCGTCCTTAGGACGGTCGATGCAGGCGCGCTCAAACTCTGCCGGATCATTGTCGGCGATGTTGTGATAGAAGCCCTCGCCACCGTGACCGTCGGCACAACCGGCGACATCGATGATCACGCCGCCCTCGGGAAGTG
Organism: Collinsella sp.; assembly: GCA_036550475.1. GTDB lineage: Bacteria > Actinomycetota > Coriobacteriia > Coriobacteriales > Coriobacteriaceae > Collinsella. The sequence goes on from JAXKGH010000099.1 coordinate 10,553, forward strand.
TGGCCTCTGCAGAGCACATGCCCTTCACGGCCTGATAGATGTTCTGGTCGAGCGGGTAGCCGCCGTTGGTGGTAATGGCAATCTCGCACTCGACGGGCTCAACGCCGGCAAGGCTCTTCACGAACTCGCAGCCAGCCTCGTGCGCCTTGTGGATATCGCCGGCAAAGGAGCCGATGACCTCGTGCTTGCCGTTGAGCACCACGTTAAGCACAAAGGCAAGGTGAGCCATCTCGGCGGCAGCAAACATGTCCTCGCTCACGTGGTTGTGGCACAGGTTGCCGGCACGCGAGTGGGAATCATTCACAAACTGACCGTTGTGGTTGTACATGATGGTCTTGTAGCTGGCGATGCCAGGCAGGACGGACTTGCGGCTACCAGAGAAACCGGCAAAGAAGTGCGGCTCAATAAAGCCCTCGGCAAGCAGCAGATCGCAATCGGCGGCAATCTTGTTGATGATGCACTCGCCACCAGAAGGCAGGGTGCCGATCTTTTTCATCATGCTGTCGTCAGTCGCGACGTGCATAACGATTTCCTCGTTGGCAACGATCTCCTCGCCGTACTTGTTGACGAGTTCCTCATGCGTCGACGGACGATGCATACCCGTAGCAACCAAAATGCGCACGCGAGCCTCGGGCGCAGCGGAATGGATGTGATGCAGCAGAATAGGCATCGTCACACGCGAGGGAACGGGACGCGTATGGTCGGAGCTAATGATGACGATATCCTTCTTGCCAGCACAAAGCTCCTCGAGCGACGGCGAGCCATAAGGGTTGGCAAGCGACTCCTCTACCAGCTCTTCCTGCGATTTCGTGGTCTTAAACTCGTTTTGATGACCTTCCATCACACCCGCGAAGTTCTTATCCTCGAGCTCCAGATGCAACGTCTTGTGGTCAAACGGCAGTTCACATTCAAACAATGACGAGCGCCCTCTTCCTTTTCAACTGACACACTAGATAAACCGTTGGAAGGATACGCCGCTCACCGAAAAACACCACCGTCCACCGACTCATTAACACAACGTTCATATTTGACCCACAACAAAACGGCCGCGACCCCAAACGGGACCACAGCCGCCTGTCAAAGACACTATAGACAGGATGATTTACGCAGCGCCGAGGCAAACATCTAGCCCGAGACGTACGCACGTAAGCCATTTTGCATAAATGCGTTAATTAATTGCATAAAATGGCGCATGGATTTCTAGCCGTAACAGGGTGGTACCCTCCGGAGCGTGCATTTTTGCGAGTATTCAGCATCGCGGGATAAGATTTTGGTGTCAAAAGTCTTTCAAAAGGTAGATAGTCCTCATGACTCGTCCCATCTGGATAGCATGCGGCGAGAAACCAGCCATATATGAACATCGCCAAAGCCCAATCGTCGTGCAAAAGCATCAACAGGGGCCGCGAACGTCACCCATAGCCTTATGCACCAATCTTTGGCTGCTGAAAACTCCGTTTTTTGCACGTCGTCCCAAGCACCACCCTCACCCAGCGGCTGATCCGCCGTAAACCGAGGACGAAAGGACCCGATGGGTTTCCCTCTGAATGCACTCCGCAGCACGAAGCCCCTTCCAAACGCGCGAAGCGCGCCATTAATTCCCCCAGCCAGTAATCCGCCGAAGACCGGACATCGCAGGGCCCGCCATTGGTCTACTTTTAGGCACACTCCGCAGGACGCAAGAAGCCCTCGCCGCACTCCACGCTATGCGCGAAGCGCGCCTTATTCCCTTTAGCTTTAATCCCAGAAGACCGAGGACGAAGGGATCCGATGGGTTTCCCTCTGAATGCACTCCGCAGCACGAAGCCCCCTTATCCGCAGCTCCGAAGGAGCAGGATAAGGGGGCTTCAAGTGCGAGGACGCATTCAGAGGGAAACCCATCGGGTCCCGGTGAGAGCCACAGGGCTATCGATTACCCCGTGTTCTGCAGTCCTGCCGAGACGCCGGTCACAGTCGAAAGAATCAGGCTCATGTACTCGGCCTTCTTCTCCTCGGCCATCTCGTCCTGGTTCATACGCACCTCACGAAGGGCGCGAACCTGGGCGATGGACAGGGCGTCAACGTAGGGGTTACGCACGCGGACGGCGCAGCCGAGCACGCGGCAGCGCTGCAGCGGCCACTCGTCACCGACGATGGCAAGGACCCACTTACGGGTGAGCTGCATCTCGGTAAAGACCTTCTCGGACAGATCCTGGCGATCGCCCAGGTGCAGATACATCTTGGCGATGCGCTGGTCGGTCTTGGCGATCGACATCTCGATGTTGTCGATAAAGGTGCGGAAGAACGGCCACTCCTGGTAGGCAGCCTTGAGCTGGTCAAGATCGCCCAGCTGCTCGCAGGCGGTGCCCAGGCCGTACCAAGCGGCCAGGTTAATGCGCGCCTGACTCCAGCTGAAGATCCACGGAATGGTACGCAGGTCATCGAGCGACTTGGCGCCCAGGCCGCGCTTGGCGGGACGCGAGCCGATCGGCAGCAGACCGACCTCGGTCAGCGGCGTCACGGTCGAGAACCATGGCGTAAAGTCCTCGGTGTTCAGCAGGTCCAGATAGCGCTCGTGGCTTGCGGTGTTGAGCTTCTCGGCCATATCCCAGAACTTCTGCGTGGTCTCGGTGTTGGTCTTCTCGACACTCGGGGCCGACTGCAAAAGCGTTGCGGCGGCAACGGACTCAACATGACGCTGAGCCAGCGTGCGGTTGCCGTAACGGGCAAAAATGACCTCGCCCTGCTCGGTGAGCTTAAAGAAGCAGTTGACCGAACCCTTGGGCTGCGCCAGCACGGCCTTGTTGGCCGGACCGCCGCCACGGCCCACGGCACCGCCGCGACCGTGCATGAGCACCAGGTCGATATCGTTCTTCTCTGCCCACTTGGCGATGCGCTCCTGCGCGGAGTGCAGTGCGAGCATGGCCGTGGTAGGACCGGCGTCCTTGGAGGAGTCGGAATAGCCCAGCATGACCTCCATGCGGCGGTTGGTCTGGGCAAGGCGCTTCTGCACCACGGGCAGCGTAAGCATCTGGTCGAGCACGTCGACGCAGCCCTCGAGGTCCTCGAGCTGCTCGAACAGCGGGATCACGTCGAGCTCGGGGACATCCTCCTCGTGTGCAAAGGACAGGTGGGCAAGCTCAAAGACGTCGGCCACATGCTGGGCGCTCTTGGTGAACGAGATGATGTAGCGGTGCGCCATCTTCTTGCCGTAGCGCTTTTGGATGGAGCCGATAGCGCGGAAGGTATCGATGACCTCGCGCGTCATGGGCTGCAGATCGCCATGGATACCGTTCTCGTGGATATCCTTGAGGGCGCGGGCGTGCACCACGGAGTGCTGACGGAACTCCATCTCGACCATGTGGAAGCCGAAGGACTCGACCTGCCAGATGATGGTCTGGACCGGGCCGTAGGCAGCACGGACGGCACCGCAGGCGGCCAGCGAACGCTGGACGACGCGCAGGTCATCCAGGAACTCGTCGGCGCTGTGGTACATGGTGTCGGTGATGCGACGGACGGTGGCGTTCAGACGGTCGGCCATGACGAGCATGACGGCGCGATGTGGCTCGTACTCGGAGATCAACTCGGCACGTGCGGTGTACTGGGTGCTCATCTCGACCTGATGGTTCCACAGGTTAATGAGCTCGGCCGACGGCTTGCTGTAGGTGGCCTCGAGCGTGAGGTTACGGCCGATGCGGCGGCATTTGTCCTCGAGCTTGAGCACCATGTGGGTGAAGTACTTGGCGGCGACCTCACGGCTCACCTTGGCGGTGACGTTGGGGTTACCGTCGCGGTCGGAACCGATCCAGCTGCCGGGATGGAAGAACGCCGGGCACAGCGGCGGCACGGTACCGGCCTTGTCGCCCAGCACCCAGTCGTCAAAACGACGGTAGATGACGGGGATAACGTCGAACAGCGTGTTATCGAAGATGTCGATGATGGTATCGGCTTCCTCGACCGGCGTGGGCTTCTTGAGCGCGATGGGGCTCGTACGCACCAGGGCGTCGATCTCCTGCAGCATATGGCGCTCGTTCTCCACCAGGTCGGAGCCGCCCAGACGCGGACGCTCCTCCAGCAGGTTGGAGATACGGCGAATCTTGCCCTCGACGGCCTTACGACGGGCCTCGGTGGGATGTGCGGTAAAGACAGGGTGGAACTCGAGCTTGCCGAGCAGCTCATTGGCACCCTCGACGCCCATCTCGTTTACCAACTGGTGATAGGCGACGGTGAGTTCGTTGGCGGGATCGACCTCGGTATCGGTCGATGCGCCGGCCTCGCGCTCGCGCAGCTGCGCCACACGGTAGTTCTCCTCCGACAGGTTTGCCAAGTGGAAGAAGCTCGTAAAGGCGCGAACGATGACCTGCTGCTTATCAAGCGGTAGGCTGTCGATCAGATCGACGACTTCGCGAAACGCCACGGCGGTGGGCTCGTCGGCAGTGGGCACGCCCTGTTCGTCAACGGACTCGTCGGCAGCGCGGCTACCGGGGTTGCCAGCATTGGCCACAATCTCGGCTGTCAAAATCTTGTCGAACAGGTCCGCGATCTCGGGATCATACTCGCTAAGCACACGACGTTCCAGGCGCAGGAACAGCGCCAGATTATCGCGCAGCTCCTCGGGGATCTCGATCTCGGCGAGACGCTCCCTGGACTCGGCATTCGAGCCGATTCGGTTAACGAGGCGGTTGACCACGGCAGCGACGCGCGCCGCGGCTTCGGGTACAGACTGGTTGCTTAGGTTCTCAGCCACGTTTCCTCCCATTCCTCCTTCTATGCACGTAACATGCGGTATTCATTATAGGCGCTTGAGAAATACTTTCGACACTGATTGCGCTTTACCACACAAAAGTATTTTCTGCATTGCAAGGGTTTTTGCCCCAAATGGTCGTATTTCTCGGTGGGCGGCATATGCAAACGAGGGCATTCCGCATAAATGCGAAACACCCCCGTAACAATAGCTCGTCGCGAGCGGGACATGTTAGCGGGTCCGCAGCTCAAAAATCATGCGCTACAGACGCTCGCGAACCGCCTCGACGACGTTGGCCAGATCGACGAGAACCTCGTCATGGCTATGCATGTCGCGCACCTTGACCTTACCGGCGGCAAGCTCGTCGCCACCCAAGACCAGGATGAGCTTGGCGCCCACCTTATCGGCCTGCTTAAACTGGGCCTTGAGCGAACGGCCCTGATAGTCGGCCTCGGTCACAATCCCTGCAGCGCGAAGCTGCTGCGTAATGGTAAAGACGTTCTGACGCAGCTCCTTGCCGGCGTTGGCAACGTAGACGCACGGGACCTCCTCGGCACCCAGGTCGCTGCCAAAGGCCTGCAGGGCCAGCAGGGCGCGCTCAAAGCCGACGGCAAAGCCGACGCCCGCCGTGGGCTTACCGCCCTCGAGCTCAACGAGGCCATCGTAGCGACCGCCACCACCGATGGAGCCGACACCGGCGCCGGGAGCCTCGACCTCAAAGACAGTACGGGTGTAGTAGTCCAGGCCGCGCACCAGGGTGGGATCCTCGACATACTCGATACCGGCGGCGTCCAGATAGCGCTTGACCTGCTCGTAGTGCTCGCGGCACTCATCGCACAGGTTGTCGCCCATCAGCGGAGCGTCGGCCATGATCTCGCGGCAATGGTCGTTCTTGCAGTCGAAGGCGCGCAGCGGGTTGAGCTCGGCGCGCTCGCGGCACTCGTCGCACATCTCGTCGGCGTGATCGAGGATAAACTGCTTGACCTGCTCGCGATATGCCGGACGGCACTGCGCATCGCCCATCGAGTTAATAAGCAGGCGAAGCTTGGACAGATCGAAGCCCAGGCGCTTGTAGAACTCCATGAGCATGATGATGCACTCGGCGTCGGCAGCCGGATCGGGAGCGCCGAGCCACTCGATGCCCACCTGGTGGAACTGGCGCAGGCGACCCTTCTGGGGACGCTCGCCACGGAACATGGCCTCGGCGTAATAGGCCTTAAACGGCGTGGAGCCCTGGGGCACCAGGTTGTTCTCCACGACGGCGCGCACCACGCCGGCCGTGCCCTCGGGGCGAAGCGCCAAGCGCTGCTTGGGCTTGAGCTTGGTATCGGTACCCTCGGTAAAGACGCGCTCCAGGTTGGCACCGCTGAACACGCGGAACATTTCCTTGCGCACGACGTCGGTCGACTGGCCGATACCGTGGACAAACACGTCCACCTGCTCGATCGCGGGCGTCTCGATGGGTTTAAAACCAAACGGCTCGAACACGCCGGCCGCAATCTGCTGCATCTTTTGCCAGGCGCGCATCTCGGCGCCGATAAGGTCGCGGGTTCCCTCCGCCTTCTGTGCCTGCATGGGCAAACACCTTTCTTTTGTATCGCGTCATAGGTAACGGTCATTATACGGCACAAACACAAACAGCGGCGGCGCGTCTGACCGAACGAGGGTATGGGGACTCGTTCGGCCAGATGCGCCGCCGCTGTTTGCGATCCGTTTTCCTCCGTCCCCTTCGGATCACGCGACCCCTTGGGGACGGAGGAAAACGGATCATTTCGTAGGCCCGTGGCCGCCTTGGAAACCGAATGATGGTACGAGCATCCATTCGGCTTCCAAGGCGGCCACGGATAGAACGGGGCGAACAGAAAAGAGCGACGGACGTCTACTCCCCCGCCACGCTCGCGCGCAGCTTGGCGGCGATGGGCTCCGAGGCCAGCAGGAATACGAGCATGACCACAGAACACACCAGGCACACGATCCAGGCGCTCGCAAAGGAGCCAGAGACGGCAAAGAGCACGTAGACCTGCCACAGCTCACCGACAAAGCTCATGCTGGCAAGAACGGCAGAGGTAGCGATAACGGTTAGGGAGCCCAAAACGCGACCGCTTACTTTATCGGCAACATGGCCAATGACAAGCGATCCGATAACGCTCACCACGGTAGAGATCGCATTGGAGATGTTGTACTGCGCAAGAGATATTCCCAAGTCGCTGACGATGAGCGGCTGGAACAGGCTCATGCAGTTGACGAAAATCGTGTAGCACGTGGCCATGATCACGAAGCCGGAGGCCACCACGAGCCAGCCGGGGAAGAACTTACGCTGCTGGGGCATACTGCTCCTTATTTAACAAACGAATAGCCGGCGCCGGGCGCCGGTAGTGCCCAAGATTGCCTTGAAAGAC
>JAXKGH010000010.1:0-4452 GCA_036550475.1 Collinsella sp.
GATGTTGCCAAACGTCGTCTCCTTGCGGATGCCGAAGGCGTTACGCGAGAGAATGCGCCCACCGTCCACGTCGATACGCGGGATGCTCAGCAAGGCCCAGATAGCCATACCCGCGAGCGCCATGGCATGACCGAACCACACAAGTTCGTGGTCCCACTCGCCCAGCGAGACGCCCTGCCAGACGTAGACACCCAGCATGAGCAGTTCGAACGCGACGGCGCAGCAGGCGATGATCGTGCGGATGGCTGCGGGCATGCGCACCGTGAAGCAATCGAGGCTGTCCGTTGCCTCGCTGCGCTCGCGCGCGCCGCGGCGGGCGACCCATGCAGTGAGCGGGCCGACGATGAACACGGTCATACCGACGCGCAGAATGGATTCGAGCAGATTACTCATAGGGGCCACCGCCTCGGGCTCTGGAGATTAACTGCAGGAAACGCTGCCAGAACGATGGGATGCGCACAACGTAAGGAGCCGCGTATCGGCAAGCGGCGGCATCGCAATCGCCCGGCGAACAGATGATGATCGGCGCCGGGCCAGACGAATTAAACAAAAGGGTGGTCGACGGCGCCCTCGCAGGCGCACCGTCGACCACCCTTCACGTCGCAGCGACCCTACGAGCCGTCCGAAACGAAACGCACTCCGCCAGAGCGCTACCCAATCTTGCGGATGCTCGGGATCGCCCAGGTGATGCCTGCTAGGATCACCATTGCAGCACCGATGAGCACGAAACACGCGCTTACGCCGATGGCGTCCGCGAACAAGGTCGATGCGACGAGCCCCACGGGCATGGCCCAGCTGCAGACCGCTCCGTACAGGCCGAAGACGCGGCCCATGCACTCGGGATCGACGCGCTCCTGCATGAGCGCCATCTGCGGCGCGCTGTACAGCGGACTCGAGACCCCCATCGCGAACGTAAGCCCCAGAAACACAACGAGCGCGGAAGGGGGCACGAGGCCGCCCGCGAGCGTGCCCGCTCCGAAGAGGCCGATGGCCAGCGTGCACGAAAGAGCGCGGTTCTTAAGGCCACCCGTCGCCCCGATCCAGCCGCTCGCCGCGATCATGCCGACCGAGAACGCGATCTCCGCGATAGCCGACTGCGTAGTGGTGCCCCCAAAATGGTCGAACACCATGAGCGGGAACAGCGCGGATATGGGCGAGAACAGGACCGAGAAGGCGAAGCCGATCCAGAGCATGGCGAACAGACCGTGATGGCGTTTGAGCTCGCGGTACCCGTTGGCCGTCTCCAATAGGAAGGCCCGCACCGCGCGGTGCGACGCCTCGGCGTTCTCCTCGGGCGTATGGCGCTCGGGCGCCGGCGTCTTGATGCCGGAGGTCGCCACCGCGATGCTCGCGAGCACCGCCCCGGCGACATCGAGCGCGATCATGAAAGTCAGACCAAACGCCGGGTAGACCGCCGCGGCGATGGCGTTGCCGATGATATAGCTACCCGACTGCATGAACTGCAGCATGCCCGCCAGCTTGCCGAGCACCTCGGGCGGGGCGATGAGCGGTGTGAGCGCGTTGAAGGCGGGCGTATGGAGCGTGCTGCCCAGCGCACGGACGAACAGCACCGCCGCCACAACGGCGACAGAAAGGTCGCCCCGAAGCGAGCCGAAGACAAGCGTGAGGCTCACGGCCGCGATGAAGAGATCGGCGCCGATCATGAGACGCTTGATGGACGTGCGGTCCACGATGGTGCCCGCGAAGGCGCCGAGGAGCGCCATGGGCAAGAAGGCCGCCAGGCTCACGAACGACAGGGCGCTCGCGGAGCCGGTGGTGAGGGTGACGTGCCAGATGAGACCCATCTGCAGAATGGAGCTCGTGAGCACGGAGAAGAACTCGCCGATCCAGACGATGGCGAGCGAGCGCTTCCAAGAAGCGCAGGGATTCGGTTGTGTCATGGAATAATCCTTTGATGCGATCGGTGGTATGCAGCGAAGTACCGGTCGCTCACGCGACCGTGGCTAGAGCCAAATCCTCATGGAAGCAAGCATGGTGCAGCTCCCCTTTCCAAATCTAGAGGTAAACCTTCAGCCGTGAGTGGAGCTATTATAGGGACTTGCGAGCCAAGATGCAACAGGAAGACCTCTACGGAGCGTAGATGCCGGGCGCCCCGAACCACTTATGCCATGAGAGACGGCATCCGATTCTCCTTGACTTGGTCTCAATGTGATATCACAATGCAATCAGCAGTCGCACGAACTGCTCGGGGACTCGCCTCCTCCCCATCGCAATCTGGAGCGCGGCGCCGGGGACGTCACGCAAACGCCGGCGCAGTCATGAAAGGAACTCACAATGAGCGTGGAAAAGCAACTCAAGGCCAAGTCGGGCTACGGCATGCTCGTCGCCGTGGCGGTGGCGCTCATCGTCATCATCGGCCTCTTTATCTGGAGCACCATCGGGCTCGCGAGCACGCCCGACGGCGTCGACGCGCCCGCAGTCTACGGATGGGGGCTCGGCCTCAGCATCCTCGCGTTTTGCCTGTGGTTCATCCCACTCAACGGATTCTTCTCGCTGCAGCCCGGCCAGGCGCGCGTGTGCATCCTGTTCGGCAAGTACGTGGGCACCGTCCGCGACGAGGGCTTCTTCTGGGCCAACCCGTTCTTTAGCAAGAGCATGGGCGGATCGGCCGGGATCGGCGAGATGATCGAGCTCGAGATGAGCAATTCCAAGGCCGCCAAGGCCGCGGCGCAGAAGGCCGCCAAGGGCAACCCCACCACTATCTCCACCCGCGTGCGCACCCTGAATGGCGAGCGCCTGAAGGTCAACGACAAAATGGGCAACCCCATCGAGATCGCAACCGTCGTGGTGTGGCACGTCGCCGATACCGCCAAGGCGCTCTTCGACGTCGACGACTACCAGAGCTATGTCGCCATGCAGGCCGAGACGGCGCTGCGCCACGTGGCGAGCGTGTACGCCTACGACCATCTTGAGGACGAGTCCGATGCCGCCGGCGCCATCACGCTGCGCGCCAATGTGGAAGAGGTCTCCGAAGCCCTGCGCCGCGAGCTCGCGATGCGCCTGGCACCCGCCGGCGTGGATGTCGACGACGCCCGCCTCACCCATCTTGCCTACTCCCCCGAGATCGCCCAGGCGATGCTGCGCCGCCAGCAGGCCGAGGCCGTCATCGCCGCGCGCAAGAAGATCGTCGAGGGCGCGGTTTCCATGGTCGACATGGCCGTGAAGGAGATGGCCGCCGGCGGCACCATCGAGCTGGACGACGAGCGCAAGGCGCAGATGGCCAGCAACCTCATGGTGGTGCTCTGCGGTGAATCCGAGGCGCACCCGGTGCTCAACGCAGGCTCGCTGTACTAACCCCAACACCAATGAGTAATTTGGGGACGGGTGCAAAATTGCACATTCGACAAGAAGGCACGTCATGGCACGCAAGCAGTATCCACTCCGTATAGACCCCGCTATCTGGGAGGCCGTCCAACGCTGGGCGGACGATGAGATGCACAGCGCCAACGGTCAGGCGGAATGGATCTTGCGAGACGCCCTCAAACGCGCGGGAAGGCTGCCGAAGAAAGAGCCCTCGTCCAAGGACGCACCCAAAGGCGAGGAGGGCTAAGCTGGAAGACAGGGCTCGGCCGCTGCCGACGTCGGGACAAAGCCGCGCCCCGCGCCGCGGTCGAGGCAGAGCTGAGCCCCGCCGCTCCAAAGTCGAGCCGAACGGCGGGGCCAACACCAACCCAAAGCAAGCTCGCCCCCTCTATACGCACCAACCGGTCCCCGGAGGCATCCGCCTTTGGGGACCGTTCTTTTCCCAGCAAGATGTCGTATATAAAGCCTTTTGACAGCTCGATTTTGCCCCGTGGGGGTCAAATATAAAGACCTTTGATGGTACGATGCTCGCGTCAATGACATGGTGGCTCTCGACAGGGGTCACCCCGACCCTCTAGGGAGCAAACGCATGGAGCTGGGCTCGCACATCAAGGAGCATCGCACGGAGCTCGGACTGTCCCAAGACGATCTGGCGGAGCGCATCTACGTGTCGCGCCAGACCATCAGCAACTGAGAGTGCGGCCGTACGTATCCGGATGTCCAGAGCCTGCTGCTGCTTTCCAACGTGTTCGGGGTGACCGTGGACTCCCTCATCAAAGGAGATGTGGAAACCATGGCACAGGTAATGAACGAAGCGGTCAAGAAGTACAACGCCCTCTCCACAATCACGGTCGTGAGCGCGGTCGTGTTTTTGGTGCTGAGCGCGTGGGCGGCGTTCCAGCTCGAATGGGGCTGGGGCATGCACATCGCGCCCACCGCGGCGTTTGCCGCCGTGGCGCTCGTCGTGATGCTCGTGGCGTTCGTGTATATGGAACGCATGAAGAAGCAGCACGACCTCGTCACGTACCGCGAGGTGTTGGCGTTTAGCCGCGGCGAGCAGGTCGATCGCGACACGCTCGAGGGGCGCCGTGAGCGCGAGATGAACCCTTGGGTCAAGGGCACGCGCAA
>JAXKGH010000100.1:0-14975 GCA_036550475.1 Collinsella sp.
CGACGGCAAGGCGCTGCCGGCTGGCCTCAACGGTATTGCTGCTACTCCGCTGGTGAGTGTTCAGGGCGGCAAGACCTATGTGTACTTCACCGTTAACAGCGCGGATAGCAAGGATTACGTCAACTACTCTGCTGGTGGTGGCGTGTATCGCTATACGCTCGGCGATGCAGAGGCGACGCAGATTTATGATGCGGCTGGCCATTACCAGTACTGTGACTCTCCGGTCATTGCCGATGCTTCTGGCAATCTCTACTACATTAATGATTCGGGCACGCTGTTTAAACTTGGAGCTGTCGAGTCTTGGACGGTTGCCTTTAACTCCAACGGCGGGTCTGCTTGCGACACTAAGTTTGTTGCTACGGCCGATGGCAAGCTGGTCAAGCCGGTCGATCCGACGCGCGATGGCTACACTTTCGGCGGTTGGTATACCGATGGGGCTTGCACGCAGGCGTATGACTTCAGTACGCCGGTGACGGCCGACCTGACGTTGTATGCCAAGTGGACCAAGAATGCCGTTAACCCTGGCGGTAATGGCGGTTCAGGCTCCAATGGCGGCAATGGCGGCGTTGGTTCGAATGGCGGCGGCGGTTCTAGTACCGGTACTGGTTCCGGCACTGGCGCTGGCGCTGGTTCTGGCTCCGGCTCGAAGGGCGGCGCTATTGCCCCGGGCCAGAAGCCGGTGACCAAGACGACGGTGTCGACCAAGACCGAGACCAGGGACAACAAGTCCGACAAGAAGGACTCCGATAAGTCCGATAAGAAGGACGAGAAGAAGTCTGACAAGAAGTCTGACAGGAAGTCTGACAGGAAGGACGGCAAGTCCGACAAGAAGTCCGACAAGAAGTCCGATTCCAAGTCCGATACGGGTGCTGTTTCCACGACCACTGCTAAGAAGTCCTCTAGTGCTTCCGAGCAGGAGACTGGCACCAATCCGCTCGCCATCGTTGGCATCGCCGCCGGCGTGATTGGCCTCGCGCTCATCGCCGTCTTCGTGCTGACCAAGCGCGGCAAGGGTGACGGTAATGCCCGATAAGCCCAAGGAGACCAGCGGGCAACAGCCCGACTCCTCGTTTATCCAGCTCGATGATCCAAAGCAAAAGGGCGCCGCTTCGGCGGCGTCCGCCTCTCGTCGCAAGGCGCTCCTTGGCGTTCTTGCTGCCGCGTGCGCCATTCTGATCGTCGTCTCGCTGGGCTTCGTCCATCCTTCCGAGAGCGGCGCCTGGTCCATTGACTGGATCGTTCAGACCGTGACGGGGGAGAGCGTCGTCGCCAAGGACACCAAGGGGTCTGGCTCGTCTGCCGCTTCGGGCGAGGCCAGTTCCAAGGATTCCAAATCTTCGAATGATGCAAAAGACGAGCCCAAGGGTTCGAACGACGCCAAGGACGATTCCGAGTCTTCAAACAAGGAATCGGACAAAAACTCGGATAGCAAGAAGTCCGAGGACCGGGGCGGCAAGAAGTCTGGCGATAAATCCGCTGCCCAAAATACGGGAGCCGGTGATGCTTCCAATGCGTCTGGCGGTGCTTCTTCGGGCGGTGGCCAGTCGTCTGATGGAGCCTCGTCCTCTAATGGTGGAAACGCCTCCTCGGGCAGCCAAAGCGGCTCACAGGAGTCCAGCTACGTTACGGTGACGGTTTCGGTCACATCGAGCGCTGTGGGCAATCCTGTGTCCTCTGGCGGCACCTTTACCTTTAACGAAGGCGCCACCGTTTACGATGCCCTGTGCGCGCTAGGCCTTTCTGTCAACGCACACGGCTCGTCGTACGGCACGTATGTTTCCGCGATTGGTGGTTTGGCCGAGAAACAGTACGGCGGCACGAGCGGCTGGATGTACTCCGTCAACGGCACAACGCCCATGACGGCCTGCAGTAACTACGTTCTCTCCAATGACGACAACGTCGTTTGGTATTACGTAACGGGCTAGAGGCCTCGACATAGCGCGCCAGACGGGCGGTTCGGGCCAACATCCGGACCGCCCGTTTTTCATGCGAATGGGACTGGGTCGCCGGGTCTCTCTGCAAACAAAAAACCGGTTGGAACGGGAATTCCAACCGGTTATACATTCAAGCAAATAGTGAATCGACTACGACCGTGCGCCCTCGAGGAAGAAGCGACGGCTGAAGTAGTTGTACCAGGTGACAAGGAACGTGGCGATGGCCTTCATGGCTTGGTAGCCGATGCTCAAAAACGTGACGCCCACAAACATATACAGGTCGTTAAGGCCCAGGCCGATCACCGACAGGATGGTGAAGATCGTGAACTCGCGCTTGCGGCTCATGCCTTCGCGGTGGTCGAACACGTACTTCATGCTGAGCCAGTAGTTGACCACGACGGACGTGATAAACGAAACCGTGGTGCTCATCAAAAAGTCGAGGTGGAACAGCTCGACGAGCGCAATGAGCATGCCCCAGTCGATGCCAAAGGAGATAAGTCCCACGACGGCGAACTTGAGGAACTGCTTGGTATGAGGTTGTGCCAGTGCCTTGCGCACGTAATCACATCCAATGCGTTGATGAATCGAGCAGAGGATACTTTAGAGCTTTTGCAAGGGAAACGTAAGGGCTTTGCCAAGAACTATACGAACTCGCCAAATTTGCAAGGGACAATCCGCAAACGTCGTAAATCCTTCCGTAAACGAGCAAGGCCCACGAACAACGCAGCGCTCGACGCGCGTCGTCCGTGGGCCCCGTAGTGCAACGAGGAGGCCAGGCTACTTGGTCTCCTCGCCCTCCAGGAAGATCTTTCGGGTCACAAAGTTGTAGACCATGACCAGCGCGGTGGCGCAAATCTTGGCGATATTGGCCTCGAGCCCCAGGCCGGCGTTGAGGGCCAGCACGATACCGTCGTTGAGCGCCAAGCCGATCACGGACAGCACGACAAAGATGATGAACTCGCGGCGGCGGCTCATGCCCTCCTTGTGCGCAAACACGTACTTCATGCTCGCGACGTAGTTAAAGATGAGCGAGACGATAAAGCCGCTGGTATTAGCGATCAGGATGTTAAGGCCCAGGCCGTAGTGGAGCAGATTCATGATGCCAAAGTCGATGACCGTGGCGACGACGCCGACGATGCCAAACTTCATGATCTGCGCAAGGAGCTTTTGCATGGTACCTGCCTTAGGGTGGCGCCGGAGCGCCGTGGGGATGACGAACTCAGCAAGTTTAGCCAATCCCCGCAGGCGGGGCTAGGCGCGCTCCTCGATAGCACCGTTTCTATATGCATCGAGCAGTTGGCGTAGGTCCTGGATCTGGCTGCGGATCTTAGCACCGGTATCGGTGTCGCTCACCATGCGGCGACGGTCGGCCTGGTCAAAACGGTTGGTCTCGCTCTCGATGTCCACGTTGCGCGTGAGCGCCTCGGCAACCGTTGTAAAGGCCCGGTGCGACTTGAGGCGGCAGCCGCGTGAGCTTGAGATAAGCGTGTAGCCGGCGATGCCTGTCTTGGGATGATAGGCGCGACAGAAACCGCCATCGATGACCAGCAGCTTGCCCTCGGCGCGGATGGGCTGCTCGCCCTTGGTGGTTTTAACGGGTGTGTGGCCGTTGATGATGTGGCCAGTCGGCGAACATGCCATGGGGGCAACGCCGAACTCGCGCATGATGTCGTCGCAGACCGAGGGCGACTTGGTAAGCGTAAAGTACGGATCCATTGGCTCGACCCAGGTGCTCTTATCGGCGATATAGGCGCGCTCAAAGGTACGCACCAGGCGTCCGCTGGCGGGTGAGTTAAAGCCGATCCACAGGTACCACATCCAGTCGAGGGCGTCGCGGTCGCCCACGCGCCAGGCGCGGCGGGCGATGCGGTCGCAAAAATCGAGATAATCACGGCCGGCGTGCCAGGTGCCCAGGCAGTTCATGCTGCTAAAGGTGCCGTCTTCGTTGAGCGGCACGCAGCCATGGAACAGCAGGTTGCCGTTGGCGACCTTGTACATCGAGCCGTGGCTATAGAGGAAATCGATATGGCGATGCAGGTGATCGGCGGTGACAAACTCGGACACGAGCTTGTCGATGATGTGTTGCTCCTGGGGCGTGAGCGTGTAGGAGTCCGTCGGGTCGACGGTGGGGAAGTCGTTGGTCATGAGCGGCCATACAGTGCCGTCGGCAAGCGTGACCGTGCCGGTGTCGTGGTCGATCTTGTCGAGCAGCAGGCGGTCGGTCATGTCGAACTCGGGGTGGCGCTGGATAATCTGGCCCTCGAGTTTAAAGAGCAGCACGTTGATGGCCTTGATCAGCGGGGTGATGGACTCACCGGCGGTGTA
This sequence comes from Collinsella sp., assembly GCA_036550475.1. GTDB lineage: Bacteria > Actinomycetota > Coriobacteriia > Coriobacteriales > Coriobacteriaceae > Collinsella. Next base: position 4,260 of record JAXKGH010000100.1, read on the forward strand.
GGTGGCATCGGCAAAGGCGACGAGCTCGCGCAGCGAGATACCGTAGTCGTTCTCGAGGATCTCGTAGTTGTCGTAGCGCAGGTTGTTGCGCAGCACCGTGGCGATGCAGGCGGGCTCGCCGGCAGCGGCGCCCATCCACAGCAGGTCGTGGTTGCCCCACTGAATGTCGAGCGAATGATAGGTGAGCAGACGGTCCATAATCTTGGCCGCGCCGCCACCGCGGTCGAAGATGTCGCCCACCAAGTGCAGGTGGTCGACGGCGAGGCGCTTGATGAGCGAGGCGAGCGACTCGATAAAGTCGTCGGCGCTTGCGGTCTCTAGGATGGACTCCACGATGCGCTCGTGATAGCGCACACGATAGTTGTTCTCGTCCGGATGCGTGTGCAGCAACTCGTCGATGATATAGGCGTAATCGCGCGGGATGGCCTTACGCACCTTGGAGCGCGTATAGCGGCTCGAAAGCGAGCGGGCAACCATGATGAGCTGGTCGAGCATTGTTTTGTACCAGGTGGGGGAGTCCTCGCGCCGGCTGCGGACCAGCTCGATCTTCTCGCGCGGGTAGTAGATGAGCGTGCACAGCTCGCCCTTTTCGTCAAAGGAGAGCGTGTCGCCAAAGATCTCGTCGACATGTTCGCGCACGACGCCCGAGCAGTTGTTGAGGATGTGCATAAAGGCTTCGTACTCGCCGTGCACGTCGCTCATAAAATGCTCGGTGCCTTTGGGCAGGTTGAGAATGGCCGAGAGATTGATAATCTCGGTAAACGCGGATTGCTCGGTGGGAAATTGTCTCGACAGCAGACGCAGATACTTAAAGTCTTGCGGGTTGCGATCGAATGCGACCATGAAACACCTTCCGATATGGTTGGTAAAACTGATAAACAGCGTCAAACGTTTACCAGTATGCGCCGCTTTTGTTTCGATTCTGCGCCGGCGGCTGAATTGTCGGCTGAACGGTTTGGTAAATCGATTTAGTTGAGGTTGATGTGTCGGTTGGGTGGAGACGAAGGGGGTGATTTTGCCCATGTTGGCCCATGGCGGGGATGGGGATGTTCATGATAAAGATATTCAATGCAAATGGTTCGAATTGGTAAATAGTGGACATTCGTATCGTATTTAGGCTTGCTGTGCGATAATTTGCGCAGCAATACTTAAGGAGCCTCATATGAGTGATTTTGTCCTGACCTGTGAATCCGCCGCCGACCGAACCCGTGAGTTCTTTGCGTCGCGCAATATCCCTGTCGTGTGTTTTCATTACGAGATCGACGATGTTGTCTATACGGACGATCTGTATCAGTCGATTACGCCGGACGAGTTTTTTGCCCAGATTGCCGCGGGCGCCATGCCCAAGACGTCTCAGGTGAGCGTGGGTGAGTACGAGGAGTTTTGGGAGCCGTTTGTTGCCGAGGGTAAAGACGTGCTGCACCTGGCGTTGTCGTCGGGTATTTCGGGCACGTATGGATCGGCCTGCGTTGCGGCACAGATGCTTGCGGATCGCTATCCCGAGGGTGGCAAGGTGTGCGTCATCGATTCGCTGGCGGCGTCTTCGGGCTTTGGCCTGTTGTTGGAATATGCCGCCGATGTGCGCGATAGCGGGGCTTCACTCGACGAGACGGCTGCCTGGATCGAGGAGCACAAGCTCAACCTGCACCACTGGTTCTTCTCGACCGATCTGTCGAGCTACCTGCGCGGCGGTCGCATTTCGGCCGCGAGCGCGATTATCGGCACGGCGCTTAAGATTTGCCCGCTTATGACGGTCGATTGCGAAGGTGGGCTGTCGCCACGTGAGAAGATTCGCACCAAGAAGCGCGCGATTTCCGAGATGGCTAAGACCATGATGAAACACGTGCAGGACGGTGTGGATTATTCGGGTAAGTGCATCTTGTCCCATTCGGCGTGCCGCGAGGATGCCGAGGCCGTTGCGGCGCTGATTGAGGAACAAGTTCCGCGGCTCAAAGGCAAGATCGAGATCAACAATATCGGTGCTCTGATTGGTTCGCACACCGGACCTGGTACGGTGGCGCTCTTCTTTATGGGTGACAAACGCGTGGATTAACTTGACCCATCACGTCGCGCACGATTGCTCAAACGAAAACGGCCCGCCTCACGTTTGTGGGGCGGGCCTTGCTCTTACGGTTAGCGTTTCTTCCCGCGGAAGAAGAAGCCGTGCAGCGAGGGCTTGAGGCCGCGGTTGGCGCGATGCTCCTCGACGCGCTCGTGGATCGAAGCGACGCGTTCGATAACCTCGTCGGGAATCGGCACGTCGGGATTCATGTTCTCGACCTGGCTGACCTCGGCGGCGGCGACCTGGTCGATAATGGGCACATCGTCGCGCGAGATGACGGGCGTGGCGTCTTCCTTCATCTTGCGGTAACGCTGCATCATGTCGGTCTGCAGCTGTTGGGCCGAAGGCGGCGTCCAGATGATGGCGTTGGCGCCGGCGGCGATGGTTTCGCGGATGCTCTCGGGTGTTTTGCCGCCCGGCGCGATGAGCGGCAGATTGGGATAGTGCTCGCGCAGCTCGCGAAGGACCTGGGGCGTGTTTTTGCCGGCCGCGATGTTGAGGATCTTGGCTCCGGCGCGCACTTTGGCGTGCGCATCGTCGTCGCAGCGAACGACCGTGGCGATGACGGGGATGTCGGCGATGTTGGTGATGTGCTCGACCATCTCGGCAGTGGCGGGGGAGTTGACCACGCAGCCCGCCGCGCCCTGCATCTCGGAGACGGCTGCCATCTGTACGGAGCGCTTGCCGGTCGTAGTTCCGCCGCCCACGCCTACAAAGACCGGGCACTCGGCGACAGTCAACAGCGCCTGCGTAATGGCAGGCTGTGGCGTGAAGGGGTAAACGGCAAAGACGGCATCGGCATTGGAGTTGCGGATGACCGCCACGTCGGTGGTGTAGATAAGCGACTTGATGCGACGACCGAAGAGCGTAAAGCCGCTGGCCTCCTCTATCTCGTCGGGCATGCGGAGGGCCGCCTTGCGCAGACGCCCGTCGATGGGCAGCGGCTCCATGGGGAGCAGTCCGTTGGGGGTCACGGCTACCTGGGGCTCGGTGAACTCGTCTGCAAGCTCGACCTCGGAAAAATCGACCGAGGCGACGATGTCCTCGTGAACCTCGGCAGGAACATCGATGGGGGTTTGGTCGTTCGTCGCGGCAGGCGCGTCGAAGGAGCTGGTGCCGACAAAGGCGTCGACGCGCTCGTTCAAATCGTTGAGAGTATCCATGGAGGCTCGATTCTATGCGATGGTGGCTGGCAGGGTGCCGACAGTGTTGTGCTTGCTAAATCGTTTGACAGATTGATTTTTCCCCGCCGCGCCATCCGTTAGACCGAAGGACCGGCGAACGTGAAGGAGCTGTGGTGGCGGGTATCGAGGTGCTATCTTGAATGTCCCGTTTAAAAGAGAGGTGACGCGGTATGGAATTGACAACAATGTTGGGCTCGATTGGCCTGTGTGTGGGCGCAATCGTTGCCGCCGCAGTCATCTACTTGGTGGTCACCGCCATTAAGGGCAAAAGAGCCGAGCGCAAGGAACGCGAGGCGCTTAAGCAGCACCGTGACCAGCAGGACAAGCGCGCACGGAGATAGTTTGTTGAGTTTTGAATCCGTGCGCTAGCTGCGTTTTCGGATCAGGGCGATGTAGAAGCCCTCAAAGTCGCGGCTGGGCGGAATGGTCAGCGTGCCGGGCATACCGTTGGCGATGGACGAGACGTGGCCGGCGGCGATGGCCTCGGTGAGAGCGTTGCTCTCGACGCGTGGCTCTTCGCCAGCTTCCTGAGCACGGCGCGTTTCACTTTCGCTCGGTGTGCCGTCGAGGGGGATAAGCTCGCAGTCCATGTGCTTGTCGAGGGCCTCTTGCAGAGCGTCCTCGTTTTCCTGCGGCAAGATCGAACAAGTCGAATAGACGAGCGTGCCGCCCGGTTTGAGGGCTCCCATGGCGCGGTCCAGAAGTGCTCGCTGCGAGCGGGCGCACTTGCCGAGCAACTGCTCGGTGAGGCCGCGCAGACTCTTCTCGTTGCCGCTGATGACGGTGCCCGTGCCGGTGCAGGGAGCGTCGAGCAGGATACGGTCAAAGCGGAAGAACTCGTCGAGCTCGCGTGCGTCGATGCGCATGACGGGCACGTTTTTTGCGCCTTGGCGGTGGAGGTTGGCTTCGAGCTTTTCGGCGCGGGGAATGCTCATCTCGCAGGCGGTAAGGTGTGCCTGGCCCTGGGTGAGGGCGGCGATCTGCGTCGTCTTGCCACCGGGGGCCGCGCACATATCCAGGATATCCTCGCCGGTCTGAGCGCCCAGGACCAACGGCGGCATCATGGACGACAGGCTCTGCAGATAGATTTTGCCGTCGCGGTAGATATCGAGATCCCACAGATCGGATACCTGAGCCTCGGGAAGGATGAAAGCGTCCGGGTACCAGGCGACGGGGTTGTGGGCGATGCCGGCTGCGTCGAGCGCGGCGGCGATGTCCTCGGCGGTCGCCTTGAGCGTGTTGGCGCGCAGTGTGACCGGGCGTGTGGCCGCGGCGCCAAAGCCTTCGATCATGAGCTCGGCATCGGTGGGGGCATAGGCGCCGGCGACCGTGTCGACCATAAAGCGCGGCAGGTCGGCGGCGCAGGGAAGGGCGGCAAGCTGGTCGGAAAGCTCGGTAGCGGCAAACTGCCTAAGCTTGAGCTCGGGCTTAACCTGCTTTTTCTGCTTACGACGACGCTGCTTGGACATCCGTCTTTCCTTCCACCTAAATGATTATTCTGGGACGGGGATTAAATAATCATTCCATGACTCCCGTCACAAAAAGACTGTACTGTGGCGCCCGGGAATGATTTTTTAATCCCCGTCCCAGAATAATCATTCCCGGGCGCGTTGCTACTAGCGTGCTTTAGTACTGGCTCTCGTGCTTGCTGAAGAAGTCGAAGCGCGGGGGCAGCGGCTTCACGCGGTGGTCGCCGGGCTTCTCGCCCAGGCTCTCTACGAACTCGTCCGTGGAGGCAAAGATGTTATCCCAGCTAAAGAAGGCGACCGGATCGACGTCGAAGTACTCGCAGATGAGTTCGCAGCCGGCCGGGACGATACCGTGCATCAGGACGGTCGCCACGCGCAGCTCGGTAAAGGCATCAACCAGGGCCTGCGTCATCGCTGCGTTTGCTTCGTCGCCCTCGAGCTTGTTGGCGGCCTTGGAGGCGTCGCTCCAGCGCTTGTTGGCGGCGCGCAGGTAGTCGTCGCACACGGCAAGCGCGCGGTGCGTCTCGAACTTGTACATGGCCTGCTCAAAGGCAAGAGCTGCCTGCTCGGCAGCCTCGACCACGGCGGCAGAGGCGGCACCGGCGGGGATGCAGCCGTTGCGATAGGGGCTCTCGTCGCCTTCCTTGACGGCGACGCCGTAGAAGCAGCTGCGGGCCAGACGGTTGAATACGCCGGTCAAAAGGGCGCTCTCCTTAAGGGCCGGATCGATAACGCGCTTGTCGTCGCAGGCGCGCACCTCGTTGCCGTCCTTGTCCTTGCCGGTCACACGCGTGTCGTATGCCTTGGGGCTAAAGCTCACCGGCTTTTCGGACAGGCCGAGCGACAGCCAGTGCGCGCGCATCTGCTCGCAGGTGTAGTGGTTGAGTAGGTCGTCTGCCGGCGGGGGAGGCGTCTGCGAGGACGAGCTGGCCTTTTTGCCCATGTAGAGCAGGTGGTAGCAGGCGCTGACGGTGCTCTGCGTGAGGTCCCAGCCCAGGGCCTCCCACATGGCGGTCTGCGCGATGCAGTAGAAGTAGATGTTGTCCTGACCGATAAACTGGTAGATCTGTGCGTCGTCCGAGCACCACCAGTCGCGCCAGTCGAGCGAGCTGTGCTGGTAGGTGGGCGCGGGCACCTGTGTGGAGTCGGCAGCGGGCTCGCCCATGAGGGCGGCATCCTGGGCGGCGACGCCCTCGGTCACGCCGGCGGCCTTGGCATCGCGCGCGAGCACGGTACGCGTATAGCTGATGGGCGCCCACAGGCTCTCTGGCCAGCACCAGCAGGTGACGTCGGAAACGCCGTCGACCTGGGGCACCGGAACGCCCCAGTCGATGTTGCCGGTGATGCGGAAAGGCACGAGCGCTTTGCCGCTGCGGAAGCGCACGCCGCCGTTGGCGAGCACCGCATGGGCGTCGTCGCGCTCCTTCCAGCTGGGGAAGGTGACGGTAAAGCTGCTCTTGTTTCCCTCGGGCTCCAGCACGGTGTGCTCGGGCAGCTGGTCCTCGACGGCATCGAAGGCCTCGCGGAACTTGTTTTGGATATAGAGCTGGGCCGGCAGCAGCCACTCCTCCATGGTCTTGGAGACCACGGAACGAACCTGCGGGTTCTGGGCGAGCTTGGCGGTGTAGGTCTTCATAAAGTCGAGGTAGGCCGGCAGGTCGAAGTAGAGGTTGTCGACCGGGCGCAGCTCGGGCACCTCGCCGGTGAGCTGGCTCTTGGGTGCGATGAGCTCCTCGGGCTCAAACTGGTGACCCAGGTCGCACTCGTCGGCATAAGCCTTCTCGGACTTGCAGCCCTGGATGGGGCAGCGGCCGATCACTTGGCGGCCGTTGAGGAACGTGCCGGCCTTGGCGTCGTAGAACTGCAGCGTGGAGCGCTTGGAGATGGTGCCCTGCTCATGCAGGCGCTCGATAATCTCGGCGGTCACTTCGTTGTGAATCTGCGCAGCCGGCTCAAGGCCCGAGCCGCCGTAGATATCGCAGCTGATGTTGTAGTTGTTGAGGGTCGCGGCCTGGCGGGAGTGATTGGACTCGACGTACTCGTTAATGGACTTGTCGTAGCCCTCGTTCTCCTTGAGCTTGCGGTAGCTCTCCATGATGGGCGAGCCGTAGCAGTCGGTGCCCGAGGTGAAGATGACGTTCTCGCGGCCCAGACGGTCGCGCAGGAAGCGGGCGAAGAAGTCGGCAGGGACAAAGACGCCGCCGACGTGGCCAAAGTGAAGGCCCTTGTTGCCGTAGGGCTCGCCGGCGGTAACGATGGCGCGGCGAGGCCAGCTGGGACGGTCGTTCATGGAGTATTTGGATGCCATGGGACTCCTTCGCATATGGTGAGAGCGCGGCCGGGCGCAAGGCCTGGCGACGCGGTGGTCAATTCGTGCATATCGTTCGACATTATCGCACATGCGGACGGGTACGTGGCAGGGGCGCTATCCTAAGATGCTATGAATGAGATTTCCAACATACATGCGTTTGAAGACGAGGATTTTCTGCACGCTTGCTTTGTGTGGGGGATGGTCGTAGTCGGCGTGTTTGCCGTGTGCTTGGTGCCGGTGTTTATGTTGCTGGGTGGGCCTGCAGACTTGGATGCGGCTGACGCGGGCGGCTGGATGGCTGTCGTGGGCTGGATAGTCGGCTTGGCTGCGATCTCAATGGCGTCGTTCGCCGTGCACGAGCTGGTGCACGGTGTGTTTTTTAAGCTGCTGGCGCCTGCGGGCGCGAAGGTGACCTTTGGGGCGAATCGCGAGACGGCGATGATCTATGCCTGCGCCGAGGGCGTTGTGCATTCGCGCCGGCGGTACATGGCGGTTTGCCTGGCGCCGACGGTTGTTGTGACGGCGGCGCTTGCCCTGGGGTTTGCGTTTTCGGGCTATCCGCTGCTGTGCTACCTGGCGGCCGGCTTGCATTTGTCGGGCTGTGTGGGCGACTGGTATTACGTGCGGACCATTTTGCGCGACCGCCGCATTGTCGCCTGCGAGGATACGTCCTTTGGCGTGCGCTTTTTCGGGTGAGGAGATGTCGATGAAGCCGTTGTTGCTGCATGCGTGCTGTGCGCCGTGCTCTCTTGAGCCGGTCCGCCTGCTGCGCGAGGAAGGGTTTGAGCCCACAATCTGCTGGACAAACCCCAATATTCAGCCGCACGATGAATGGCAGCGGCGTTTGGACGAGCTGCGCCGGTGGTGTGCCGATGGCGACATCGAGCTTATCGAGGCGGGGGAGGACCGGGAGCGCTGGGAGGCCGGCGTGGCCCCGCTGGGCGCCGATCGAGCCCGTCGCTGTCGCTCATGCTATGCCCTGCGTCTGGCCGAGGCGTGCCGTGTGGCCCAGGAGCGCGGGTTTGAGTTTGTGGGCACGACGCTCGCCGTCTCGCCGTACCAGTTGTTCGAAACCTGCAATGATGTGTTGGAGCGTCTGGCTGCTGCCCGCGGTCTCACTCCGGTGATTCGCGATTTTCGCACGTATTACCCCGAGGCGACACGTCGTTCGCGCGAGCTGGGCATGTATCGGCAGAACTACTGCGGCTGCCGTTTCTCGGCCGTCGAGGCGGCCATGGACCGCGCCCGCATCCGCGACGAGCGCAAAGCCGCCAAAAAGTAGTTCACTTGGGACGTCAGCCTGCTAGGATGTAGAGCGGACTTTAGCTATATAAGGAGAATCCGACGTGTCTATGCGTACCGATGATTTTGACTATAACCTGCCCGAAGAGCTCATCGCCCAGGCGCCTGCCGAGCCGCGCGACTCCTGCCGCCTGCTGGTGGTTGATCGCAAAGGCTCCGAGACAGGAACGCCGTTAGGGCATGGCGGCACCGTCGAGCACCGCATCTTCCGTGACATCATCGACTATATCGAGCCGGGCGACGTGCTCGTCATCAACCAGACGCGCGTGATGCCGGCCCGTCTTATCGGTCGCAAGACGGGCTCGGGCGGCGTGGTCGAGACGTTGCTGCTCAAGCGCCGCGAGGATGTTGACCCGCTGGGCCATGTTTGGGAGTGCTTGGTCAAGCCGGGTAAGCGCCTGAAGCCCGGTGCTCAGATTGAGTATCGCGCCGGTGGCGCTCATGCGCCCGAGGGGGCTCCCGTGGTGCTGACGGCCGAGGTCGTCGACTTTGTCACCGATAGTCGCGGCGGCCGCCTGGTGCGTTTTGAGCCGGCCGGTTGCAATGCCGCCGGCGAGCCGCGCACGCTTGACGAGGCCATCCATGCTGCCGGTCACGTGCCGCTGCCGCCCTACATTACCGATTACGAGGGCGATCCCGAGAAATATCAGACCGTGTACGCCATGAAGGAGGAGCACTCGGCTGCCGCTCCCACGGCGGGCCTGCATTTTACTCCTGAGCTCATGGCCGCTATCGAGGCCAAGGGTGCCAAGTTTGCCGCCGTCGAGCTCGAGGTGGGCATCGATACCTTCCGCTTGGTGGAGGAGGACGACCCCACGCAGCACGTCATGCACACCGAGCGCTACCACGTGTCGCAGGAGGTTGTCGACGCCGTGCATAAGGCCAAGGCCGAGGGTCATCGTGTGATCGCCGTCGGCACTACCGCGGTGCGCTCGCTCGAGAGCGCGTTTGACACGGACGCGCCGGTGTCCGATCCGGCCGTGACGGCGCGCTATTTTGAAGGCCGCGAGGACGGGGCCGATACGCTTGGCCGCGGTGACATCGTGGTGCGCGAGAACGCCACGACGCAGCTTTACCTCATGCCCGGCTCGACCTATCACGTGGTCGACGCGCTGATCACGAACTTCCACGTGCCGCGCTCCACGCTCATGATGCTCGTAAGCGCGCTTGCCACCCGCGACCAGATCATGGATGCCTACGCTGCTGCCATCGAAGAACGTTATCGCTTCTTCAGCTTTGGCGACGCGATGCTCATTTTGTAGTTACGCGGTTCTACGAACCGCGTAACTGCTCGATGCTGCGCGGGCCGCATTTGGACAATCTGACGTTCAACTTCAAGGGCGCGACCAGAAGGTCAGCGCCCTTTCGTTTCACGTCACCTTGTCTCAAATGCGACCCGCTCGCTGTCGTTGCCAAAACATCGGCGTTGCCGTGGTTGTCGCTGTAGTCATTGGGTAGTCATTGGACGTTCTTAAATGACTAGTCAAAGGGGACACTCTTACGGCACTTGGCACTTGGGGACGTTCCTTTTGTGCCGGCACCTGGGGACAGTTCTTATGTCAAGAGATTGGTGCAGGAGGGATAGGTTGCCTTTCGCCGATCTAAATAAGTTGCGGTGAGATAGTTCTTGAATTGGCCTTTTTGGGGCTAAACAGGAACTATCTCACCGCAACTGCGTTGAGCTTTTTGGCAGCTGGTTTACTTGCTCGCGAAGAGCCAGATCAGGATGATCACCAGGATTGCGGCGACGATGCAGACGATGGCGCCGGTGAATTTGATGCGTGAGTCGCGGGTGCGCTCGCGCACCGCGTCCTCGGTGGCCTCGAGCTGGGCGACTTCTCGCTCAGTCTCGGCGTGTTCGGCTTTGTCTCGGGCCAAGGATCCTGCAAGCGACTCAGTGATCTCTGGATGGTCATGTACCTCGGTCGCCTGCTCGATGATCGACTGTGCATGTGCGGCATCTGCTTGGGCGTTGGCGATGCTTTGCTCTTGGTCGCGGCGTGCCTTGTCCTCGGCGGCGATCTTCTCGCGCAGTTCGCGCTGGCGCGTCGTGGCGGCAGTTTTCGCCGTCTGCAGCTCGTCGCGCGCGGCATCGGCCTCAGTCGTCACGGCTTGGTGCGCGCGTTTGGCGTCGGCGATAGGGGCTTGAGCCTGCTCGACGGCCTGCTCGGCTGCGGCAAGCGAGTGCTCAAGGTCGGCGGTGATGCACGGGACATCTTCTTCGGCTTTACGCAGGGCATCTGCCGTGTCGGAGATCTGCATCGAGAGCTCGCTGGTGCGCACCGTATAGTTGGCGGGATTTGCCGAGGGATTGCGTTGCAGCTCGGCATACTCATGACGCAGCGTCTCGAGCTGGGCGCGCGTGGCGTCGACGGTTTGTTGTGCGGC
>JAXKGH010000101.1:0-2448 GCA_036550475.1 Collinsella sp.
ATCGCTGATCGGTTCCGTTCGATTCATATGGTTCTAGTATAGGAAAAGGAATTTCTCGGGGCCGCCTCTCGGCGGCCTTGCGAAAAACAAATCCAAGTTAGACCATTTCAAATGGTTCGATGTCTGCCCGGATGCGACACAACTGGTGTGTCCATCCTCGCAGTATCCGGTTCTCAAGGTGCACGCCCCGCGGCTCATCCGGTTCCACCGGGCCGCGCGGCAAGGAGATATATTGCCAGACCGCGAAGCCCTGTGGGACGTCAATTCCACTCTTCACAAGTCCTACACAACATATTGCTTTCTATAGGTAATAGAAAGACTGGTGCGGATCTTCCGCACGTATCAGATGATGACCCTTTGGTTCAGGAATATATAGAGATCGGTCACCTGTAAGTGTTTATCTACCCGCGCTTTTAGCAATGTAAACCGCGCCTCAGATAAAAAGAGGGAGCGTCGCGCACAACGCGACACTCCCCTAGCGATTCAAGAGAATCTATTAGGCCTCGAGAGCCTTCTTGGCGATGGTAGCCAGCTCGTTGAAGGACTCGATATCCTCGTAAGCCATCTGAGCCAGGACCTTGCGGTCGAGCTCGATGCCGGCAACCTTCAGGCCGTGCATGAACTGAGAGTAAGAGATGTCGTTCAGGCGAGCAGCAGCGTTGATACGAGTGATCCAGAGAGAACGGATCTCGCGCTTCTTGTTGCGGCGATCACGATACTGATACTGCAGGGAGTGCTGGACCTGCTCTTTAGCATGCTTGTAAGTACGCGAAGCGGCACCGTAGTAACCCTTCGCACGGTGCATAACGGTACGGCGCTTCTTCTTGGCGGCAACAGCGCGCTTAATACGTGCCATGTTCTATCAACTCCTAGACGGTAAAACGAAAAACGGGAACGCGAACTTAGGCGAGACGCGACTTGATGACCTTGCGGTCGGCAGCGGCGATCTCGGTCTCCTGACGGAAGCCACGCTTACGCTTGGTGGACTTCTTGCTCAGGATGTGGCTCTTGAAAGCCTTGGCGCGCATAAGCTTGCCGGTACCAGTCTTGCGGAAACGCTTCTTGGTGCCGCTGTGGGACTTCATCTTAGGCATGAAATACTCCTTAATCGGTTACAGAACACTAGTTACTTGGTATCGCTTGCCGCTTTATCCTCATCGAAGGCGCCCTTAATCGGGGCGAGCAGCATAAGCATGTTACGGCCTTCCATCTTAGGCTTGGACTCGACCGTAGCGTAAGGCTTGAGATCCTCGGCGAGGCGCTCGAGAACGTTAAGGCCCTGCTCCGGGTGAGCCATCTCACGGCCGCGGAACATGATGGTGATCTTAACGCGTGCGCCCTTCTTGAGGAAACGCAGAACGTGGCCCTTCTTGGTCTCGTAGTCGCCAACGTCGATCTTGGGTCGGAACTTCATTTCCTTGACCTCGACCTTGGACTGGTTCTTACGAGCAGCCTTGGCCTTCATGGCCTGCTGGTACTTGAACTTACCGTAGTCCATGACCTTGCAGACCGGCGGCTCCGCGTTGGGAGCGATCTCGACCAGGTCGAGACCCTGATCGTCGGCGACGCGCTGGGCATCGCGGATGGCGAACAGGCCGAGCTGAGAGCCATCGACGCCAATCAAACGGCACGAAGATGCAGTGATCTCGTCGTTGATGCGGGTGTCATCAGACTTAGCTATTTTCCCTACCTCCATTCATAAAAAAATAACCCGGCGCTTCTCAGCAACCAGGTCGTACACATAGACTTCCTCGATTTGAGGAAGGTAATCTAAGTTGTATGACCAGTCAGCTGCTCATTGGCGCCAAAAGGTGGGAACCCTCGGGTTCCTCTTTAGGGCATTGCGGGAACAACGCCTTGCGAATAATAACACGTACAGCGCGTTATCACATTACGTACACGAAAAAGAGGCCTTGACCCCCTTGAACGCTCGCTTGCATGTATGGTGCCCGAGGCGAGACTCGAAGGGCCTTCGCTTCGCGAAGCCCCGGGCTTCGGGCGCGCAGCGCCCTCGCCACGCTCCGCTACAAACAGGCCACAGGCCTTTTTGCTTAACGCTTCGCGCGCTCACGCGAGTTCGGCACGAAAAAGGGGGCCGCAACCCCCTTGAACGCTCGCTTGCATGTATGGTGCCCGAGGCGAGACTCGAACTCGCACGTTGTTGCCAACGGTGGATTTTGAGTCCACTGCGTCTGCCAATTCCGCCACTCGGGCACGTAATGCGTGAGTTAGTTTATCACAGCTTTCTACCGATTAGTCCGAAAATGGAACTTCGAGCATTTCGATGAGTTCGACCTTTGATTATCGACTTCATCCGAACACCTCCCACATTCATCCGCACATGTGCGGATGAATGTGGGAACCCGATACCCTGAGGGCCGGGCCGGCCGGCCCCGGGAGATCGGAGGACGGCATGTCCGGAAAGAAGAATAGGGGCTCCGCGAGGGC
>JAXKGH010000102.1:0-21900 GCA_036550475.1 Collinsella sp.
CCTGCGAATCTGAGCAAGCTTATAGGCTTCGATACGATCGCGAGTCCTCTCCTGCTCGGCGGTAATGGAGTCGCGTGTTATCCCGCGAGATTCCATATACTCATGCAGTTCCATCTCGATCGAGCCTCCTTACGTGGCGACGGTATATTTGCTCGGCCTTTGGAATGTTGATCGCATACCAGCCGTTCCATTTTGCCCTTGACGATCCCGCTCGCGACTTATCACCCGCCAATAGCAATACCGCCTGGCGCTTGGGGTCAAAGGCGAAGAGGATGCGAATCACCTGCCCACCACACGACGTCACTCTCAGCTCCTTTAAATGATGAAGCTTCGAGCCCTTTACGCGGTCAACCAGCGGACGACCAAGGCTGGGACCTTCCTTCTCGAGCACCAAAAGGTCTGCATAAATCTGCTTCAGCGTAGCTTCATCCTGCTCATCAAGCCAAGGTTCAATGTAATCAAGCACGATACGGTACCGATGCAGCTGATTTGACATACCTTTCTCCTTCTATAGTAGAAGTTTTACGGTATATTGCAAGGACAAACTTGCGCAAATGTCTATTAATTCAGCTTAAATACGCTGTTTGGGCTCGGTGACGATGGCTCGGACGATGCGGGGGCGATCGGTGAGGTCATGGACGATACGCACGTCCGAAAGGCCTGCCTGGCGACAGAGCTCGGCCGCGGCATCGAGGGCACCCTCGTAGAGCTCGCAGGCAAACAGGCCGCCGGCGCGCAGCATGTAAGGCGCCGCATTGAGCAGGCGGCGGAAAATATCGAGGCCGTCGGCGCCGCCCTCGAGCGCCAGGTCGGGCTCAAAGTCCTTGACCTCGTGCGGCAGCGAGCGCATGACGTCGGTCGGGATGTAAGGCGGGTTGGAGACGAGCACATCAAAGGTGCCCCACTCTTCGCGGGGAATGGAACTCACCAGGTTGGTGAGGCTAAAGGCAACCTCATCTGCCGTGAGGCCGAGGGCGTCGCGGTTTTTGGTGGCCAGATCGATGGCGCGCGGCTCGATATCGGTGGCGGTGCAGGTAACGTAGCCGCGGCGCTCCCAGGCAAGGGAGAGCGAAATGCAGCCCGTGCCGCAGCCGACCTCGAGAACGCGGGCAGTGCAGGGCTCGGTTGGGGCAGATACGTTAGCCTCGGCGGCATCTTGCGCGGGAGTCGCCTGTTGGTCGTTGTCCTCAATGGCGATGCCGTATTCGTCGAGCTCGGGCTCGGGGGTTTCCATGGCCTCTGCTTCTGCCGCTTCGGCTTCTGCTGCCTGCGCGGCGGCTTCCTCGGCCTCGCGGTCGGCCAGCTCCTCGGCATAGGCACGGCTGCCCAGCACATCGCCGCCTAACGCCGCCTCGTCGGCAGCTGTGAGGTTAGCGGCACGGCGCTCGGCCGTCGCTCGCTCGTCAGCCAATGCGGCTTCGGCTTTGCGCGCCTGCTCGACTTCATCGTTCCAGGGCAGCTCAACGCGCTGACGGGCGATAGCCTCGGGGCTCAGCACCTCAGCATCCAGATAATTGAGGACTTCCTCGACGAGCATCTCGGTCTCGGGACGCGGGATGAGCACGCCGGGGGCGCACGCGACGTCGATCATGCGAAACTGCGTGCTGCCGGTGATGTACTGCAGCGGCTCGCCTTTGGCGCGACGAACGACGGCCGCATGCATGGTCTCGAGCTGCGCCGCATCGAGTGTCTCGTCCATACGCATATATAAGTCGATGCGCGCCAGACCCGTGGCCGCGCAGAGCAGCCACTCGGCAGAAAGACGGGGGTGCTCCTCGCCGCGCTCGGCCAGGTACTCCTTGGTCCACTCGAGACAACGCTTGATGGTCCAGATCTCGTTTGCCATGGGGTCCTCTCCTCTTAAGCGCCGGGCGGCGCACGAATGTCGGAGCAGATTGTACGCGAGGCCAGCGCTTGGCAAGGGACAATTGAAGGCGATTATCGAGAATCAGCCCAGAATTTTGCTTGGAACCTGCCTGAAATGTTCATTCGCCGACGTCTAAATCTGCATTCGTCAAGCTTTTGGCAAGGTTGACCCAAAACTGACCAATATCTAACCAAGAACTTGCCACATTCCTTGACGAACGACCCCTCAAAAACCGTCCCGCGACTTCTCGGACGCTTTTTCGAGCATTATTTTTAAAAATGATAAGTAACTTTAAGCAGGTAAACAACTTAATTGTTATTAAAGAAGATTGAATAAACTCACAAAGCAATGTGCCCAACCTAGTCATTGGGGACGCTCTTATTTGACTAGTCGTTTAAGAACGTCCCCAATGACTAAAATCACCCCGCGACTTCTTGAACGATTTTTCGAGCAATATTTTCAATTGCAGATGAAGGCTGCTGATTACTTTAAGCAGTTAGACAGCTTAATTTCTAACAAAGCAGATTAAATAAACTCGAAAAGTAATTTACCCAACCTAGTCATTTAAGAACGTCCCCAATGACTACCCCGCATCCGGAGCAAGGCAACGCCGCAGGTAGAGGGCGGACAGCGAAAACGCCCCTAAGCGAGCAAGGTGACGTGAAAGAGGAGGGAAGCGTACTTCGGTACGCGACCGACGATTGAACGTCAGATTGCCGCTTAGGGGCGTTTGCAGCGTCGAGCAGTTACGGCGTTTGGTAAAACGCCGTAACTTAAACAGCCTGCGCCAGCTTCTCGGCTCGCTCGGCGGCGGCGAGCGCCTCGATCACGGTGCCGAGCTGATCGCCCAGAAGGACGCCGTTGTAGGTGGAGTTGAAACCGATACGGTGGTCGGTCACGCGGTCCTGAGGCTGGTTGTAAGTACGAATCTTCTCGGAACGGTTGCCGTGGCCAATCTGGCTCTGGCGCTCGGCGCCGAGCTCGGCCTGCTGCTTCTCGAGCTCCATCTCGTACAGACGGGCGCGCAGCATCTGCATGCAGACCTCGCGGTTCTGGATCTGGGAGCGCTGCTCCTGCGACTGCACCACGGTGTTGGTGGGCAGGTGGGTGATGCGCACGGCGGAGTAGGTGGTGTTAACGCACTGACCGCCAGGGCCCGAAGCGCAGTAAGTATCGATGCGCAGGTCGGACTGGTTGATCTGAACGTCGATCTCCTCGGCCTCGGGAAGCACGGCGACGGTTGCCGTGGAGGTCTGGATGCGACCCTGGGACTCGGTCTTGGGGACGCGCTGGACGCGATGCACGCCGGACTCGTACTTCATGACGGAGTAGACGCGGTCGCCCTCGACCTTGAACTCGATGGACTTAAAGCCGCCGGCCTCGCTGGGGCTGGAATCGAGCACGGTGGTCTTCCAGCCGCGCGACTCGCAGAAGCGCTGGTACATCTTGTACAGATCGCCGGCAAAGATGGCCGCCTCGTCGCCACCGGCGGCGGAACGGATCTCGACGATGGTGTTCTTGTCGTCGTTGGGGTCGCTCGGGATGAGCATGTACTTAATGTCTTCCTCGAGCTGGGGAAGCTTGGCCTCGTTTTCGGAGATGTCCATCTGGAGCATCTCCTTCTCATCGGCATCGGTGGTATCGTGCAGCATTTCCTTGGCAGCCTCGATGTCATCGAGCGCGCCGATGTACTCGCGCGAGGCAGCAATGAGGTCGGACTGGTGCGCGTACTCCTTGTTGAGACGCGTGAACTCCTTGATATCGGAGGCGACGGCCGGGTCGGAAAGCTTCTTCTCGAGCTCCTCGTAGGCCTTGATGATCTTTTCGAGCTTGTCGCGCATGGCGGGACTCCTTTATATGCGTGAAGGTGAAAATCGGCAGAGTTGATGGGGCGCGCGGCGCCACTGCGGGGGTAAGCCCGGCTAGAACATGTCGATCTTCAGATACATGCGCATCCCTTCGCGTATGGGGTACATAGTTGCGGTCTAACCCATACATGATAGCGTGCGCAGGCAAACCTGCATATAACCCGCACGGAATGATTGGCACAAACAAACCTGACCTCATTGCATCAAGGGCTTGCTTTTTGGCTAGAGCGTTTGGAGTAGAGCGACGGTGAAGCGGATGCCCTGGAGGTAGGCGCGGCGGGTGATGCGCTCGTTGGTGCCGTGGACACCGCACTCACACTCGTCGTCATCAACCACAAAGGCCGAGAAGCGAATGCACTCAGGGCAAATGTGCTGGTAGTTGGCAGCGTCGGTCGCACCGATTACGGTCGAGGGCACAATTGCTACCGGCTCGAATGATCCGTTTTCCTCCGTCCCCTTTGGATCACGGAAATAGCGGGCGGCAATGGAGCGAACCGCCTCGAGGCCGGGACCACCGATGCGCGGGGACGGCGAGGGTTCGGAGCTACCGGGGCCCAGCTCCACTTCGACACGACCGGCAAGGTCCGCCCCGGCAACCGCCTCACGGCAGCGCGCCACAACGTCGGCCACGCTCGTGCCCTCGAGCATGCGGAAGTTGATGTTGGCCCACATATCCTGCGGCATTACGTTGGCGCCGGTGCTGCCACCCTCGATCTGCGTGGGTGCGCAGGTGGTCGTCACCAGCGGATAGAGCTTCTTGCTGGCGAGGCAATCGCGGACAATGGCGCCCCCGTTGGCGGCAATTTCATCCGCCGTGTAGAGCCCCAGCTCGACGAGCTGTGCGGCAAGTAAATCGGTCACGCGCGTCGGCCACTCGATATCGCAGATTGCGGTGATGGCACGGCTGAGCACCTCGAGCGACGTGCCGCCGTAGGGGTTGGAAGAATGTCCACCTGCGCTCTTTGTCTTGAGCACAATGTCGGCATAGCCCTTCTCAGCCAGGTCGGCGTGCATGAGCCAACCCTCGCCCGCGCTGTACTCGGCATCCGAAACGATGCGGTAGTCGCCCTCGTCGATCAGGAACTCGAGCTCAACACCGCGCTCCTCGAGCGCGCGGCCGATGGCGCCTGCGCCGCACTGCGTCGTCTCCTCGTCCTGGCCAAAGGCCAGGAGCAGCGTCCGCTCGTGCTGCCAACCGTGCGCCAGCGCATACTCGACAGCCTCGAGAATGCCTGCGACCTGGTCCTTCATGTCGATCGCTCCACGGCCCCAGATGTAGGTGTCGTCCACGTGCCCGCTAAAGGGGTCGTGCGTCCAGTCGGCCTCGGTGCCCGGCACCACGGGAACCACGTCCATGTGGCCCATGAGCATAATGGGCTTGAGGTCAGGGTCGGAACCGCTAAGCGTCACCAATAGCGAATGGTCGATAGGGTCGACCTCGCCCGCCGCGAACACGCGCGGCCACGCCTGCTGCATATAGGCGCGCAGGTCGTCGAACGGCTGCCAGTCCACCGCCTCGGCATCCATACTCGAGATGGTCGGAAATGACAGCACGCGGCCCAAGCGCTCGCACGCGCCAGTTTCGTCCAAATCGGCAAAATCGTCCTCATGCGCAAAGAAGCGCCAAACCTCGGCCATGACATCCTTTCGATTGTGATGACGAGGGCCGCCCCACCGGAGCGGCCCTGCCACGTAAGCGTTAGCGGTCGGTTATTTGTCTTCGAGATAACGCGAGAGGAACTCGCGGGTGCGTTGGTGCTTGGGGTTGCCGAAGAGCTCGGCCGGCGCGGCGTCCTCGAGCACCACGCCCTTGTCCATAAAGACCACGCGGTCGGACACGGTTCGGGCAAAGGCCATCTCGTGCGTGACGACGACCATGGTCATGCCGTCGGCAGCGAGCTTGCGCATGACCTCGAGCACTTCTCCCACGATCTCGGGGTCGAGCGCGGAGGTCGGCTCGTCGAACAGCATGATCTGCGGATTCATGCATAGGGCACGAGCGATGGCCACGCGCTGCTTTTGGCCGCCGGACAGGCGACCCACGGCGGCGTGCGCGAACTTCTCGAGCCCCACGCTCGTCAGATGCTCCATCGCGACCTTCTCGGCCTCGGTCTTGCTCATCTTTTTGAGCGTGACGGGCGCGAGGGTACAGTTGTCGAGCACATCCATGTTGTTGAACAGGTTAAAGCCCTGGAACACCATGCCGATGTCCTCGCGGAGTTTATTGATGTTGCAGCGCTCGGCCGTGAGGTCCTGGCCGTGGAACCAGATATGGCCCGCGTCCGGGGTCTCGAGCAGGTTGAGGCAGCGCAAGAAGGTCGACTTGCCCGAGCCCGAGGCGCCGATGATGGTGACGACCTCGCCGGGATTGACAGCGAGGTCGATGCCCTTGAGTACCTCGAGCGAGCCGAAGCTCTTGCGCAGGCCCTCGACGCGGATGAGCGGCTCTTGGTTTTGCGCGGCGGCCGCAGCGCCGGTAGTGGCGGTATCTGCCATGATGATTCTCCTCGTCTTGAGCCTAGTTGGAGCTGGGCAGCGTGGCCGGGGCCTCGGCGCCGAGCTTTTTGCCAAAGGCCTCGAGCAGGCGGCTCGCCACAAGCGTCAGGATCAGGTAGACCACGAGTGCCACGCAGTAGACCTCCATCTGGCGGTAGTACACGCCGGCGACGGTGGTGGTGGCGTACATGAGGTCGAACACGCCGATGACCGAGAGCACCGACGAATCCTTGATGTTGATGATGAGCTCGTTGGTGAGTGCCGGAATCGCGTTTTTAATGCCCTGGGGGAACACGACCTTGCGCATAGCCTGCCACTGCGACAGGCCCAGCGAGCGTGCTGCCTCGGCCTGGCCGGGATCGATGGACTCGATGCCGCCGCGCAGGACCTCCATCATGTAGGCGGTGGAGTTGAGCGAGATGGTAACGAGGCCGGCGGTGAAGGTGCTCCAAATCTGGTTGGCCTGGGCGGTCTCGAAGCCCATGCCGCGCAAAACGGTGAAGCCCGCGTAATAGATGAGCAGGCCCTGGACCATCATGGGCGTGCCGCGCACGATGGTGGAGTAGATGGTCGCAAAGCCGCGGCCGATACTCTTGAAGAAGCGCACCGGGTCGTTATCCACGCGGTCGAACGTCTGAATACGCAGGAACACGAAGAGCAGCGCCAGGAAGAATGCGATGACGGTGCCGAAGGTCGCAAGCGCGATGGTGATCTCGATACCGCGGATGAAGAAGTCGCCGCTCTTGTAGGTCATGTAGACCAGGCTCGACAAAAAGTCGCTGGGGTTGGAATCCGAGACGATGCTCACCTGCACCAGGTCGATAAACGACATGACGCAGCGATCCACGAAAAAGATCGCCGCGATGGCGACCACGACATAGCTGCCCAAGCGCGCGCCGCGACGGAAGCGCTCGGAAGCAAACGGCGACTTTTCGCGATAGTCGCTCCAATGCATGAGCTTGGTGACCAGCGCCGCCGCCGACACGATAATCCAGGCCCAAAGAATTGCCCAGAGGCAGTCCTGGAAGATACCGGTGGGGGCCAAGAAGCTCAGCGGCGTGGGGTTGCGCTGGCTAAACGCCAGGCCGAGCGCCGCGATAACGCTCGTGCCCAGGTATACATAACGGTGGTCTGCCTTGATAAAGGAGGCCAGGCGATTGATGGTTTTCATGCTGCCTCCCTATGCCGGCTGACGATCGAGGCACGCGTCCCACATTTGGTCGCGCTCCTCTTGGCTAATGCCCTTGAGCGTCTTGTCGATGAGCTTAAGCAGCTTGTCCGAGCCCTTGCGGCAGCCGACATTTGCCGTGACCTCCTGCTTAAAGCCCTCGCCCTCGGCAAATTGAATCGGCACGATACCCGGGTTTTGGGCCATATAGCCCTTCTCGTTCTCAGTGTTGTAGGTCACGGCGTCGCACGTGCCCTGCAGCAGATTCGAAAACACCGTGGGGACCGAATCGACCGGGTTTTTGTGCACAACGCCCGGGATCTCGTCAATGACAGTGTCGAGCATGGTGTCCTTTTGGCCGAGCACCGTGGCACCGCTAAAATCGCTGAGCTTGGTGGCGTTCTGGTAGGGCGAGCCCTCTTTTACGAACAGGCCAAAGTAGCCAATGAAGTACGGGTCGGAAAAGCCGACGGACTCCTCGCGTTCGGGCGTGGCGCTCATGCCGGCAATGATGAGGTCGATCTGACCGTTGTTGAGCGAATCGATAAGGCCCGAGAAGCTCTGCTTGACGGCGACGGGCTCGCCGCCGAGAGCCTTGCAGACGATCTTGGCGATCTGCACGTCGTAGCCATCGGCATAGGCGCCCTGCACGTTGTCGATGGGGATCGTGAACTCGCTGGCCTCGGAAACCTGCCAGTTGTACGGGGCGTAGGCAGCCTCCATGCCAATGCGGATCTTGTCCTTGCCGATCACGGAATCGGACAGATCGTCGCGACCGCCACCCGTCGTAGGCTGAACAACTTCCAGCGTGGACGGACGCTGGCAGCCGGCAAGCGCGCCGGCGACGACGGTAGCGCTCGCAGCGAGAGCGCTACCCAGAAAGATGCGACGGCTGCATACCGGCTGGCACTGCGCATCGCACTGTTGGGGAGAATGCATAATCTGCCTTCCCTGTTGAATCGTATGCTGATAACTTAACAGGATACCGCTCAGCGCCACCTCCAGCAAATGCATATATAAATGCATATATACAAGTTTACGAACTGAAAACGATTGGTAGTCGTTGGGGACGTTCTTAAACGACTAGTCAAACAAGAACGTCCCCAACGACTAGGCATGAAAAAGGCAAGGCATAAACCTTCTGGTCATGCCTTGCCTTTTGAATGACAAATTATCGCTCTGGACGGCGCGCAGCATCGACCGAGCGGCGGAACCTCTAGAGCAAGGTAACGCTAAAGCTGCGCTTGTCCGTCTCGCCGGGAGCCAAGGTGATGGTGTTGACCTTGTGCTCAAAAACGTCGTCCTCGGTGTCCATGGTCGTGTGACCGGTCCAAGGCTCGAGCGCCACAAACGGGGCGTCGTTGGCGGCAGACCACACGCCAATGTACTTAAAGCCCTCAAAGTCGATCTTCACGCCGTGACCCGACTTGCGTCCGCGCAGGGTGAGCGTGGAGCCCGGGGTATCGGTGAACATGATGGCATCGTTATCGAAGCTGCGGTGCGTGATGGGCAGCACGTCAGAGCTACCGGGCGCCTTGTAGCTGCCCTCGAACGTCATGAGGCCATCGGGCGTGATGATGGGGGCCTCGTTGGTCCAAGCCTCGGTAAACGCCAGCTCGTAATCCTCGAATGCCTCGTCCTCGGCACCGGGAGCCGGTACGTTAAACGCGGGGTGGCCGCCCACCGAGAACGGCAGGTCCACGTCGCCGGTGTTGGTGACGGCAAAGGTCTGCGTGAGCGTGGCGTCGCCGGTTAGGGCATAGGTCATGTTGAGCTTAAAGTGGAAGGGGAAGGCCTTGAGCGACTCGGGCGTATCGGTGATCTCGTAAGTTACCGAAGAGCCGTCCTCGGAGACCTCGACCAACTTGTGCTCGACGATGCGCGCGAGTCCGTGGCGCGGCATCTCGCAGGTGCCAGCCGCAGACGTCGCCGTGTTGTTGCGCAGTGAGCCCACGATGGGGAACAGAATGGGCGCATGCTTGCCCCAAAAGGCGGGGTCGCCCTGCCACAGATACTCGTTGCCGTCGAGGGCAAGGCTCGTGAGCTGGGCTCCCATGGAATCGATGGCCGCGGTGAGGCCGCCGCGCTTGATGGTGGTGACGGTAGACATGCTACTTCCTCCAAAAGTAAACAATAGTATCGAGGGCTATTGTGCCACTCTTGGCGGCGGGACGGGACGGCAGGCGATTATTGAGTAGTCATAGCGGAATGAGTAGCGAGCGCCTACTGGGTATCCACGTAAAGGTCGAACCCGCCCTGCGGTGTAGTGTCGACCGTGTCGGGCGCCTGTGAGTTAAAGCTCACGGGAACCATGCGCTTTGAGACGCGGAAGCGCGTGCCGTCGGTGGCGACGGGCGGTTCATCGACGGTGAGCTCGTAGTCGCCGGGCTTAAGTTCGATGCCGTCACCAGCGGAATTGACGTATTGATACTCGTCAATCGTCTGCCCTTTGAGCGTGCGCCCCACGATGTGGATGAGCATTTTGCTGTCGCCGCGCGCGGTGTCCCACGTCGCGCCGTCCTTGACCTCGACCGACACATGTACCGAGCGCGTGCGGCCGAGCGATTGCTCGACAGACATCTCGACCTTGGCGGCGTCTTTTCGCTGCTGCTCGACATGGCTCCAGACGTTTCCAATTACCGAGCATGCGATAACGCCGGCCATGAAGGCGATAAGGATGGGGCCAAGCGGAGAGCGACGTCCTGCATCTTCCTCGCGAGACAGATTGGGGCGACGTGTGGGCGCGGGCGCCTGGGCGCCCTGCGAGGGCACGTCGAGAATGCTGAAGGATGCCGTGCTGTCGGGGTCGATCGTGTGACGCAGCTGCGGGGTCTTTGCCGGCGAGATCGACATGTCGGCTGGCTCGCCGAGCGTGGCCGTAGCGTCGGCCTTAGCCTCGTCGGCCTCGGCCTGAGCCCAGGCCTGTTCAAAGGTCAGGGGTTCGGCGGAGTCGGAAGCGGCGTCCATCTCGACGGCATCGTTGCCGGTCTCGTCCTCGTCGCTCGACACGTCACGCGGCGCGGGCTCGTCCCACCCCTCGTCCGGAGCCTCACCCTCGCTATACCACCATTCAAAGTTATCGATATCCATACGGGGCGCCCCTTAGGCCTCGCAAATAAACACTCGCTAGTCTTATACCCCCAGACGACACCGAAGCTCACCCGCGCCGGACACAAAAACCGTCACAACATTCGACGCTTTTCCTCGATTTCGAGATTTTCATCGAATGTTGTGATGGTTTAGGCGACTGGCCGGCAGCGCAATGTGACAAAGGGACTGCCCCTTTGTCACATTCTGTTAGAGTTGCAGGGATTGAATCCCGCTTATTCATGCGACATTGGAGTGACAACCTTGACCGCCGCAACCACGCCTAAAAGTAAGCCAACCGCCGCCGCGCTCTCCCCCGCGCGCACCAAGCTCTGCCTGGCGCTGCTCGTGCTGTTGGGATTCTCGCTCGGCTGCTCCGAGTTCGTGGTCATCGGCATCGAAAGCGACTTGGCAACGGAACTCGGCATATCACTTGCCACTGCGGGCCAGCTCATCAGCGTGTTTGCGCTCGTCTACGCTATCGCGACGCCGGTGCTCGCGCTCAGCACGGGGCGATTCCGCCGCTACCAGCTGCTCGTGTGCTATAGCGTCGTCTTTGTGCTCGGCAACCTGGTCATGGCGTTGGCTCCCAACTTCCAGGTACTGTTTATCTCACGCATTGTCCTGGGCTCTGTCTCGGGTGCGCTGCTCGCCGTGGGCGTGACGTACATCCCTGAGCTTCTGTCCCCGCAGCAAACTTCGCTTGCCATCTCGGTGGTATATGGTGCGTTTTCCGTGGCAATGGTCTTTGTGACCTCGATCGGTAAGTTTGTGGCCGACACGCTCGACTGGCACGTGGCCATGTACGGCACGCTGACCTTTGCCGTTTTGATCTGCAGCGCGCTCGTGGCGTTTATGCCTCGCACCGGGCAGACCGATGAGCCCGCCACCTTCCGCGAGCAGGCGGGGCTACTACGCGAGCCGAGTATCATTACCGGCATGCTCATCTTCTTGTTTGGCGTGGGCTCGGTCTATGTGTTCTACGGCTACGTGACGCCTTATCTTGAGCAGGTGCTGGGCATGGGCACGGTCGAAGCCAGTACCACGCTTATGGCCTACGGCGTGTTCTGCCTGATCTCGAACATCCTGGGCGGATGGATCGATGCGCGCTTTGGCATGAAGGCGCTGCTTGTGACGTTTGTGCTGCAGGCGGCGGCATTGTTTGGGCTGTTTGCCGCAGGCGCTGCCATGCCGCTCGCACTTGTCTTTGTCTTTAGCCTGGCGATGCTCATGTACCTGTTCTCGGTGTCGTGCATCACGCACTTTATGGACGTGGCTCGCAGCCGCCATCCCAAATCGATGGTGCTCGCGAGCTCGGTAGAACCCATGGCGTTTAATGTCGGCATTTCGTTTGGCACCGCGGTGGGCGGCGCCGTGGTAAGCGGAGCTGGCATTGCCTACGTTGGCGCGGTCGGTGCCGTGTTCTCGCTTGTGGCCTGGGCGCTCACGCTGGTGACGATTAAGTTGGCTCGCTGGGAGCGCAAGCGGGCGAGGGCGCAGGCGTAGATGCGATACTCGAGCTCGATGATGGCGATCGAAAGGAAACCGCATATGCAACGTGTACTGTTTATCTGCCATGGGAATATCTGCCGCTCGACGATGGCTGAGTCGGTGTTTACCGAGCTGGTGCGCCGCGCTGGACGCGAGGCGGAGTTTGTCATTGATTCCGCTGCAACGTCGACCGAGGAGATCGGCAATCCGCCGCATCGTGGCACCGTTGCCAAGCTGCGTGAAGTCGGGATTCCCGTCGTTGCGCACCGCGCCCGCCAGGTGCGTCGCGCAGAGTATGGCAACTGGGACCACATTGTCTATATGGATGCCGAGAACGCGCGAGGTCTGCGTCGCATTTTTGGCAGCGACCCCGATGGCAAGATCTCGCGCCTGCTCGATTGGACCGATCGCCCCGGCGATGTGGCCGATCCCTGGTACACCGGCAACTTCGATGCCACCTACCGCGATGTGCTCGCCGGCTGCACGGCCATGCTCGAGCAGTTATAGGCAAGCGAGCACGCGGACGCACGTGCCACGCCATCGGCATAAAACGAGCGTGGATGATCTCCCACTTTGAGCGTTCAAGCGCGCTCTAAACGGGAGAAAATCCACGCTCGACTACTCGTCGACGATCTCAGCAAGCCAGACGTTCAGCGTATCGACCTCGGGGCAGCAGAACTTTGCCGTACCGGGCTCGTTGCCAGGCACGGTTCCGCCATAGCGCAGGATATCTATATAGGGAAAGCCCACATGGCAGGCCATGGTGCACATCTTGCCGCGGTCGCGGTCGAAGTCGAAGACGTCACCCGGCTTGTGCCCGTGATGGCAGCGGCATGTGCCCAGCTGGTCCGCGCAGCTAATGCGAATACGCGGACGCTTGCCACGCGGCGCGCCGAGCGGCTTGTTCTCGCCCGCCGCCTCGGTACTGCTCTCGTCGGCGTTACTCATGGTCAATCACATCCAGGCAGGCCTCGATGGGAAGGCCGGCGGACTTATCCTCCTGGTCGGCATTGCGCTCGATGAGCTCCGCTACCACACGCATGGCATCGCTCGTCGCGCGCTGCAGGCTCCAACCGGCCATAACGCGGCCGACGAGCACTGCCGAGAACGTGTCGCCCGTGCCCGGGAAGTAAACCGGGATCAAGTCGAAGGGAATCGTAAAGTACTCCCCCGCCACATGGTCGTAACCGATAACCGCGTTCGTGCCATTGACCACGGCGCTCGTAATGACCACAGACTTGGCACCCAGCTCGCGCACGGCGTCCACAAGGACGCGGGCCTCATCGGGCGTTATTTGCTCGGCGATAGGCCTATCGGCAAGCAGGCACGCCTCGGTATAGTTGGGTACCGCGTAGTCTGCGCACTCCAGCAGGTGCCTCATAAGACCAATCGTGGACTCGGGCACGCCCGCATAGAGCTTGCCGTTGTCGCCCATGATGGGATCGACGAACACCTTGGTGCCCTTTTGCGCACGGCGGTGGCAAAAGTCCGAGATGATGCGCGTCTCTTCCTCGGTCACGATAAAGCCGGTCGAGATGGCGTCGAACTCAAAACCGAGCTCCTCCCAGATAGCGAGGCTTTGGCGCACGTACTCGGTGGTGTCGTGGATGTAGAACTTGGGGTAATTGAGCGTGTCGGAAACGAGCGCCGTCGGCAGGTTATGGATGCGGTAGCCCATGTGCGACAGCACCGGCAGCATGGCGGAAAGCGCGACCTTGCCGTAGCCGCACATATCGTTGATCAGCAGCAGCTGAGTGTTCTTCATGAGTGTCTCCCTTGGTTCGGGCGCGGCGCGGCAGCGCCACAGTGCGACTAAGTGTAGCGCAGGGGACGTCGTGAGCGGAGTCGAGCGGTTACGGCGTTTGGCAAAACGCCGTAACTTAATAAGTTTGGTACCTTGACAATCAATCTATGCGCTCCTAAATTGGTTAGGCACAAAACAATTCCTCTACCTAACTAAAGAAAGGAGCAGCACTAATTCATGTGCGATGAACCTCTTAGCCTTTGTTCGCACGAGCCCGGCGGCGACCCGTCACGGTCGGCGGATGCACCCGAAGCGGTTAGCTCGGAAGACAAGCTTGCCAAGCGCATCCTCAATAATCTGGGCTTTTGCGGCCATTACATGCATTTTCATGGCGGAGGCGTGTCCGGCAAGGCGCCCATCATCTGCCTGCTGGCCAAGCAGCCCGGCGGCGAGATGTCGCAGCAGGAACTCGGCATGCACTTTGACCTCAAGCCGGGGTCGCTTTCCGAGATCCTGTCCAAGCTCGAGGTCAACGGCCTCATCGAGCGCAGCCGTAACCCCAAGGATCGACGGCAACTCACCATTCGCCTGACCGAAACCGGCCGGGAAAACGCCCGCATCGACCAGGCGGCCCGCATCCGCTTTAGAGAACGGGCCTTTAGCGCGCTCACCCATGACGAGCGCGAAGACCTCGCCGAAATGCTCGATAAAATCCGTGTAACCTGGGAGGAACTGGATGATTAAAACCCTCATGGGCAGCATCCGCGACTATATGAAAGTCGCTGTTGCCACGCCATTGCTCGTGCTTGGCGAGGTGCTCTGCGAGATGCTGATTCCATTTATCACCGCCAACTTAATCGACGCCATCAAAGACGGCGCCACCGTAGCCGAGATGCTTCCCACCGCAGGCTTTTTGGTGCTCATCGCGCTAACATCGCTTGCTTTTGGCGCCGCGGCCGGCGTCACCTGCAGCCATGCAAGCTGCGGGTTCGCCAAGAACCTGCGTCACGACCTGTTCTACAAGATCCAGACGTTCAGCTTTGCCAACATCGATGAGTTCTCGAGCTCCTCTCTCGTCACGCGCCTGACCACCGATATCAACAACGTGCAGCAGGCCTTTATGATGATCATCCGTATCGCCGTGCGCGCGCCGCTGGTATTGATCTTCGCCTTTACCATGGCGTTTATCATGGGCGGCAGCGTCGCCATGGTCTACCTGGTCATCATTCCGCTGCTGGGCTTTGGACTGTTCTTTATCATCTTTAAGGTGCGCCCCATCTTCTCGCGCGTGTTCCACAAGTACGATGCCCTTAACGAGTCCGTCGAGGAAAACGTCACCGGCATGCGCGTGGTTAAGAGCTACGTGCGCGAAGACTTTGAGAAGGAGAAGTTCGCGACCGCCGCGCGCGACGTCCAGATGGACTTCACCCGCGCCGAGAAGCTGCTCGCCTTTAACAACCCCATGATGAACATCTGCGTCAACGGCGCGTTTGTCGTCATCATCTACCTGGGATCCAAGCTCATCATCACGAGCCAGGGCACGCTGTTCGACGTGGGCCAGCTCTCCTCGATCTTTACCTATGGCTTCGCGATCCTCATGAGCCTGATGCAGCTGTCGATGATCTTTGTCATGGTGACCATGGCCGACGAATCGGCGCACCGCATTACCGAGGTGCTGGCCGCCGAGCCCACGATCGCCGATCCCGCCGAGCCCGTGCTCGAGGTTGCCGACGGTTCCATCGACTTTGACCACGTGAGCTTTAAGTATTCCGCGCATGCGAAGCGCCAGGCGCTCGACGATATCGACCTGCACATTAAGAGCGGCGAGACCGTCGGTATCATCGGCGGTACCGGCTCGGCCAAGTCCACGCTTGTAAACCTCATCGCCCGTCTGTACGACGCCACCGAAGGCACCGTGCGCGTGGGCGGCATGGACGTACGCGACTACGACCTGGACGCGCTGCGCCACCAAGTGGCCATGGTGCTACAGAAAAACGTGCTGTTTAGCGGCACCATTGCCGAGAACCTGCGCTGGGGCGACCCGAACGCCACCGACGAGGAAGTCCGCGAAGCGGCACATCTGGCCTGCGCCGATGAGTTTGTCGACGGCTTCCCCAAGGGCTATGACACCTGGATCGAGCAGGGCGGCTCCAATGTCTCGGGCGGTCAGAAGCAGCGCCTGTGCATTGCGCGTGCCCTGCTGCGTCGCCCCAAGATCTTGATCCTGGACGACTCCACCAGCGCCGTCGACACCAAGACCGACGCCAAGATTCGCGCAGGACTGGCAAGCTATCTGCCCAACACGACCAAGCTCATCATCGCCCAGCGCATTAGCTCCGTGCAGGATGCAGACCGCATCATCGTCATGGAGGGTGGCCACATCGCGCAGATCGGCAACCATGATGAGCTGCTTAAGATAAGCGAGATCTACCGCGAGACCTTTACCTCGCAGAACAAGATGTCTGCCGAGGGCGAAGGGGCCGTCGAGGCCGACACCGAGGCATCCGCAACACAAGCTCAGACCCAGGAAGGAGGCGAGGCACATGAGTAAGGCAACGACCGCCGAGCGCGCGCTCAACCGCAAGGGCGGCACCATGTCGCGCCTCATCAAGACGCTCTTTGGCTTCTACCCCGTGCTTTTGCCCCTCGTCGTCGTCGGCGTGGTGCTCTGCGCCATCATCAACTCCATCGGCGCGACCTTCCTTCAGAGCGCCCTGCAGATCATTAGCGACTCGTGGCAGTCGGGCGACTGGACGACCGCACAGCCCAAGATTCTGCAGCTCGTGACCACCCTCGCCTGCATCTACGGCGTCGGCATCCTGTCCTCACTGTTCTGGAACCGCGCCATGGCCATCGTCACGCAGGGCTCGCTCGAGAAGCTGCGCGAGAAGATGTTCAACCGTATGCAGGACCTGCCGATTCGCTACTTCGACACGCACCAGCGCGGCGACATCATGAGCCACTACACCAACGACATCGACACGCTGCGCCAGATGATCAGCCAGTCGCTGCCCAACCTGCTCATGACGACCATCGTCATCGTCACGGTGTTCTTTATCATGCTGTACTACAGCGTTTGGATGTGCCTGGTCATTGTGGCAGGCGTCGCCTTTATGACCTTTATGACCAAGCTGCTCGGCTCCAACTCCGCGCGCTTCTTTATTGCGCAGCAGACCGAGCTCGGCGTGGTCGAGGGCCATATCGAGGAAGTCATGAACGGCCAGAAGGTCGTCAAGGCATTCTGCCACGAGTCTGCCGCCGAGGCCGATTTTGACGAGCGCAACGAAAAGCTCTTCGAGGTCTCGCAGAAGGCCAACATGTACGCCAACATCCTCATGCCCATCCTTATGAACCTGGGAAACCTGCTCTACGTGCTGGTCGCACTGGCAGGCGGCATTTTCCTGGCGCTGGGCGTGCCCAACCTGAGCATCTCGGGCATGGCGCTGTCCATCGCCGTCGTGGTGCCGTTCCTCAACATGACCAAGCAGTTCTGCGGACAGATCGGCCAGATCTCGCAGCAAATCAACGCCGTGGTCATGGGCCTCGCCGGCGCCGACCGTATCTTTGAGCTCATCGACGAGGAGCCCGAAGCCGACGAAGGCTATGTGACGCTCGTCAACGCTCAGGTGAACCCCGACACCTGGCAGCTCGAGGAGGCCGACCACCACACCGGCATGTGGGCGTGGAAACATCCGCACCGCGCAACCGGCGAGATCGAGTACGTGCCGCTGCGCGGCGACCTGGTCATGGACAACGTCGACTTTGGCTACACGCCCGACCACGAGGTGCTGCACGGCGTGTCCGTATTTGCCAAGCCGGGCCAGAAGGTCGCGTTTGTCGGCGCCACCGGTGCCGGTAAGACGACCATCACCAACCTCATCAACCGCTTCTATGACATCGCCGACGGCAAGATTCGCTACGACGGCATCAACGTCAACAAGATCCGCAAGGCCGATCTGCGCCGCTCGCTGGGCGTCGTGCTGCAGGACGTAAACCTGTTCACCGGCACCGTGATGGATAACATCCGCTACGGCAATCTGGATGCCACCGACGAGGAATGCATCGCAGCGGCAAAGCTCGCCGGTGCGGACGACTTTATCACCCGTCTGCCCGACGGCTACGACACCATGCTCACCGGCAACGGCGCCCAGCTGTCGCAGGGCCAGCGCCAGCTGATTTCGATCGCCCGCGCCGCCGTCGCCGATCCACCGGCGATGATTCTGGACGAGGCCACGAGTTCCATCGACACCCGCACCGAGGCTATCGTGCAGGCAGGCATGGATAAGCTCATGGAAGGCCGTACGACGTTTGTTATCGCACACCGCTTGTCCACCGTGCGCAACTCCGACGCGATCATCTGCCTGGACCACGGCCGCATCATCGAGCGTGGCAACCATGACGAGCTGATCGCCAAGCGCGGGTACTACTATCAGCTCTATACCGGAGCGTTTGAGCTGGAGTAGCTCAAAACAGCCCCTACGCTCCCAACGGACCTCCCCGAGGGAGACGGGGTGTTTACTCCGTGCTCAAACATTCTCGCTTCGCTGCGAAACTGCGCGCGGAGCAAACACCCCGTCTCCCTCGGGGAGGTCCTACGCACACAGTCTTTTCTCGCAGCCTGAAAAGAAGTGGTGAGGCCCTGGCCGTTTGGCCAGGGCCTCATTTTGTAAGGAGTCAAAAAGCCCCGTCCCAAATGAGCTATTTGAGAAGTTGGGCCATGGCGTTGACGAATTTTTGGACTTGGAAGGTGGGCTCGAGCGGATAGTGCAAAAAGACCGGCACCTCTCGCCCGCACAGGAACGGCACGCCCACAAAGGCCGGGTGCACCCCTGACCATGCGCCACAGGTGAGTACCGCATCGCCCTTTTCCTCCGCCTCGTTAAAGAGCGCAAAGTCAAAGCTATCCACATCGATCACGTCCACGCCGCCGTCGGCCAAAAGGTCGATGCGTAGGCTGTCCATCGCATCGTTGCCGTGACGGAGCACGCGCAGGCGCATGCCCTCTAGGTCGGCAACCGTAATGCGATTCTTGCGCGCCAGCGGGCTCGCGCGCGGCAGGTCGATATAAAACGGTACGTTAACGATGTGGAGCTTTTGGCAAGCGTCGCCCCAGCGTGGGGTAGAAAAACTCGACTGCACCACATCGACCTCGCGGCCCAAGCTGCGCATGACGGTCTCGCGCTCGTCGTAGAGGTCACTTACCGGCACGATCTCAAATCGTAGCGACGGTTCCAGATCGTGGATGCCCGACCACATCGACAGCGTCTGGCGTCCTGGGCACATCATTGACACGCCCAGGCGCACGGCACCACCATCGCCCGCCGCGCGTCGGGCACGGCGCAGCGCGTCCTCGGACTGCCGCATGATCGAGCGCGCGTCGTCCACCAGCAGAGCACCCGCCGGCGTCACCTTGACGCCCGAGTGCGAGCGCTCGAACAGCGTGATGCCGAACTCGGCCTCGAAGCCCGACACCTGCTTGACGAGCGCCGGTGTCGACACGCGCAATTTTGCCGCCGCACGCGAGAAGCTTCCCAGCTCCGCGGCGGCCGATATGGCCTCAAGTCGTCGATCGTACACGTCAATCTCCCGTTTTCGTGCCCGTGGCCGCATGGTGCCACAGGGGGTTGTTTTCGCAGGTCACGCGCTCAATTGAGAATAAACTGCATCGCACAGTGTAAACCTACGGTTAACGCCATTCTAACAAATATGCAATTCACCTGCGCAAATGCAAAGCATACGATAACCAGCGAAAACCACGTGGGTCGATTAATGGGAGCGACCCACCGGGAGGCACAAGAAGGGAAGTTCCTATGAGCAATTGGCTTAAGCTCGAGGGCGATGTCTGCGCCGTGACTGGCGCGCTCGGCGGTATGGGCGTCGAGATTTGCCGCGAGTTCGCCCGCAACAGCGCCAACGTCGTCCTGCTCGACCTGGACGAAGAGAAGGTCAAGGCCGCTGCCGCCGACCTCGCCGCTGAGTTTGGCATCCACGCCGAGGGTTACAAGATGAACGCCACCGACGAGGCCGAGGTTCAGGCCGCCGTCGACGCCACGATCCGCGACTTCGGCCGCATCGACGTTCTCGTCAACACCGCCGGCATCCTGCGCTTCGCCGCCATGGAAGACCTGCCGCTGAGTGACTGGAACGAGGTCATCAACGTCAATCTCACCGGTTACTTCATCACCTCGCAGCGCTTTGGTCGCGAGATGATCAAGGCCGGCCAGGGCCGCCTAGTTCACATCTCGACCGTCGCCAGCCACTCCCCCGAGACGTTCTCGGGCGTGTACAGCTCCACCAAGGCGGGCGTCAACATGATGTCCAAGATGCTGGCTGCCGAGTGGGGCCCCTACGGCGTGCGCTCCAACTGCGTCGAGCCCTGCTTCGTTAAGACCCCGATGTCGGCCAATTTCTACGCCGACCCCGAGGTCGAAAAGAGCCGCAGCCGCCTCATCGCCACGCGCCGCATCGGCGAGGTCAGCGATATCGCCAACGCCGTCATGTTCCTGGCGTCCAAGCGCTCGGACTTTACCACCGGCGACGCCATCAAGGTCGATGGCGGCTTCTCCAACATGATGGGCGACCTCACCGCCAAGCCCGGCGGCCGTCGCGCCTATGCCGACAACTACCTTAAGAACAAGGGTGTCGAGCTCTGGTCCGATGAGTCCGGCGTCGCCAAGCCGACTGACCAGTAAACCAACCTGACAGGGAGGCCCGCGGACACGCCCGCTCCTCCCCCGTATCGATTAGAAAGAGTCCAATGGCTTCCACCAACTCCAACAAGGGTCGCGCCGTCGTGCTTTCCGCCGCGTGCGTCACCATGTTCTTTATCAGCTCCATCGCGCTGTATTCCGTCGTGAGCAAGAACCTGCTCGCCGTCTACCCCGAGTGGTCGAGCGCCCTTACCTGGGCTTTCCCGGTCTTTCAGACCATCATGGCCGTGACGGGTATCTTCGCCGGCCGCATCTCCGACAAGATCGGCCCGCGCAACGTCGTGATCGCCGCCGCCGTGTGCTACGGCCTGGGCTGGTTCATGTCCGGCACCGTCACCGAGCCGTGGCAGTTCTACCTGTGGTTCTCGCTCGTCGCCGCTGTCGGCAACGGCCTGGGCTACAACCCGGCGCTCACCACCGGCCAAAAGTGGTTCATCGACAAGAAGGGTCTCGCCTCCGGCATCACCCTGGCCGCTTCGACCGCCGGTCCCGCCGTGCTGTCCCCGGTACTCGCCTCGCTGCTCATCCCGAGCCTGGGCATCTTTGGCGCCCTCAAGGCACTCGGCGTCATCTTCTTTGTGACGATCGCCGCCTCCGCCCTGTTCCTGAAGGCCCCCGAGGCCGGTTGGCTGCCCGAGGGCTTCGAGGCCCCCAAGGGCGGCGCACATGCCGGCACCTTCGGTGACCTCACCCCGGGCGAGATGGTCAAGACCCCGCGCTTCTGGGCCCTCATCGTCACCTTCGCCTTTGCCGCCACCGCGGGCACCCTGCTCGTGGGCAAGGTTGCCTCCATCGCCGCTGTCCAGCTCTTCGCCGACCCCACGAGCGCCGCGGCCGTCGCCCTCGGCGGCGTGGTCGTCTCCGTCAACACCTGCGCCAACCTGGTCGGCCGTCTGTCCTTTGGCCAGATCATCGACAAGCTCGGCGCCTACAAGTCACTGCTCATCAGCCTTGTCGTCACCATCGTCGCGCTCGTCATCATGTCGATGAGCTTTACGCAGAGCATGTTCTTTGTGGCGCTCGCCCTGCTCGGCTTTAGCTTTGGCGCCCTGCTCGTCATCTACCCGCCGCTCACCGGTGGCGCCTTTGGCACCAGCAACATCGGCGTCAACTACGGCATCATGTTTTTAGGCTATGCCGCTTCCACCTGGATCAGCCAGCCCATCACCGCCGTGCTGTATCACGCCGAGGCCGGCAGCGCCGCCTACCAGCAGTCCTTCTACGGCGCCATCGTGATCGCCGCCATCGCCGTCGTGCTCACCGTCTACATGATGGTCTCCGACAGCAAGAAGAAGTCCGCCTAGTTTTACCGATGCGACAAAGGGACAGCCCCTTTGTCGCATTCCACCGGTCACCAGTATTAAGGAGTCGAAATGTCTGAGCTCAACCCCGTCCGCATTGCCGTTATCGGCGCCGGCGCCATGGGCCGCAACCACATCCGCTTTGTCACCGAGGAGCCCGAGGCCGAG
>JAXKGH010000103.1:0-3209 GCA_036550475.1 Collinsella sp.
GCTGCCGGTTCGACCGGCGCGCCACGGGTCAAGATGCACTAGGCCTGGACGAAGTCCGGGCCCGCGCCTTTAGACGCGAGCCCGGGGCCCGTGGGTTATACCCTAAGAGCAAACCACCCTTTTTAAGGGTGGTTCTGATTTCACGTCACCTTGCTCGCGTGTACGGGTTTTCGCTGGCTTATGCTCAACAAGGGCGGTTGTATTATTTTCGGCGCTCATTGGGGACAGACTTAAATGAGTACCCAATGAGCGGGTACTCATTTAAGTCTGTCCCCAATGAGTGGGTGGAAGGTTGCGGGTTCTTTACGGGAATGTAGTGTGGGCTGCGGAAACGTGGTTCTTTCCGTACAATAGTTCAACTCGTGTAAACGCAGGGAAGGGACATTCATGGCAGACATGATCGAGATCAAGCATCTCAACAAGTACTTTGGCGACCTGCATGTGCTCAAAGATATCAATCTCACCGTCAAGCGCGGCGAGAAGCTCGTAATGATCGGGCCTTCCGGCTCGGGTAAGTCGACACTCATCCGTTGC
Organism: Collinsella sp.; assembly: GCA_036550475.1. Taxonomy (GTDB): domain Bacteria; phylum Actinomycetota; class Coriobacteriia; order Coriobacteriales; family Coriobacteriaceae; genus Collinsella. The sequence continues at coordinate 535 of JAXKGH010000103.1, forward strand.
GTCGATTATCTGGAGGAGCCTACGTCGGGCGAGGTCGTCATCGACGGTACGCCGCTCACCAAAAAGAATCACCTGGAGATGGCTCGCAAGTACAGCTCCATGGTGTTTCAGCAGTTCAACCTGTATCCCAACATGACGGTGCTGGGCAACCTGACGCTCGCGCCCATCAAGCTGCAAAAGAAGAGCAAGGAGGAGGCGACCGAGATCGCCATCGCCGCGCTCAAGCGCGTCGGCATGGCGCATAAGGCCGGCGAGTATCCGCAGAATCTCTCGGGCGGTCAGCAGCAGCGCATCGCCATCGCCCGTGCCCTGTGCACCAAGCAGCCCATCATCCTGTTTGACGAGCCGACCTCGGCGCTCGACCCCGAGATGGTCCAGGAGGTTCTGGACGTTATGATTGAGCTCGCGCAGGAGGACATCACCATGATCTGCGTGACGCACGAGATGGGCTTTGCGCGCCAGGTGGCCGACCGCGTCATCTTTATGGAGGACGGCCGCATTCTGGAGGAGGGCACGCCCGAGCACTTCTTCGATAACCCCGAGAACCCGCGCTGCCGCGAGTTCCTGTCCAAGATTCTGCACTAGGCGCGGTGATGGACATGACGGATATGACGAGGGCGGCCGTGTCGCGCCGTCACTTTTTGCAGCTGGCCGGTGCCGGCATGCTTGCGCTGACGGGGACCGCGCTTACCGGTTGCGGCAACTCCACCAGTGGCGAGGGCTCCGACAAGGGGTCCAAGCTCGCGGCCATCAAGTCGCGTGGCCATCTGAATGCCGGCGTTAAGAAGGATGTTCCCGGCTATGGCTATTACGACACCGCCAAGGGCCGCTTTGAGGGCATGGAAGTCGATTTGTGCTACCAGATCGCCGCTGCCGTCTTTGGCGTGAGCTACAAGGAAGCCCGCGCCCAGGAGCTTGTCGAGTTTACCGACGTAACGCCCAAGACGCGCGGCCCGCTGATCGATAACGGCCAACTTGACGTGGTCGCGGCGACCTACACCATCACCGACGAGCGCAAGAAGAGCTGGGATTTCTCGACGCCGTACCGCACCGACTACGTGGGACTCATGGTCAAGAAGCGTTCGGGCTTTACCTCGATTGAGGACCTGGACGGCAAGGTCATTGGCGTGAGCCAGGGTGCTACCACGCAGGGCCTGATTGAGCAGATGATCAAGGACAACGGCTTTAGCTGCAAGCCCGAGTTTAGGGCCTTTAGCGGCTACCCCATCATCAAGAGTTCGCTCGATGCCGGCAATATCGACGTCTTTGCTATGGACCGCTCCACGCTGGCCGGTTACATGAACGAGACCGTTGAGCTGCTGCAGCCCGAGGTCAAGTTTGGCGAGCAGGGCTACGGCGTGGCGACTAAGAAGGGCTGCGACCTTTCGGCCGTGGTCGATCAGGTGATTTGCGATCGCCTGGCCGATGGCTGGCTCGACCAAGAGGTCAAGATCTGGGGTCTTGTATAGGCGCATCGTCCAAGGAAGGAATCAAATGCTCGAAGGATTATTTGACGCCGACCGTTGGTCGACGACATTTCAAAACATGGGGCCCTTCTGGGAGGGCTTTGGCGTGACGCTGCAAGTGGTCGTTGCCGGTCTGCTGCTGTCGCTGGTGCTGGGCACGCTGCTGGGCGTGTTCTCTACCACTCGCTCGCGCGTGCTGCGCGCCATAAGCCGCGTGTACGTGGAGTTTTACCAGAATACCCCGTTGCCCGTGCAGGTGCTCTTTATGTACATGGCCGGTCCGCAGTTTTTGCAGGCCATAACCGGTGCCGATCAGCCGGTGCGCATCGCGCCGTTCGTGCTGGGCTTCTTGGGTGTGGGCCTGTATCACGCGGCCTACATTTCGGAGGTCATCCGCACCGGTATCGAGGCGGTTCCGCGCGGTCAGATGGAGGCGGCCCAGAGCCAGGGCTTCACCCGTGCGCAGGCGTACTGGTACATCGTGCTGCCCCAGACGTTCAAGATCATTTTGCCGCCGCTGTGTAACCAGGCGCTCAACCTGGTCAAGAACACGTCGGTGTTGGCACTTGTGGCTGGCGGCGACCTTATGTACCGTTCCGATAATTTTGTGAGTCTGTACGGTTACCTGCAGGGATACATCGTCTGCTGCCTTATGTACTTCATCATCTGCTTTCCGCTCGCCATGCTGGTGCAGTGGCTCGAGCGCCGCTCCAAGGAGCGTCCGCGCGGCGTGAGCCTGGCCGAGCTGGGGCTCGACAATGTAGAGGAGGCCTAGCGCATGGAAATCTTCAACGCGACGAACCTGCTCTACATCTGGGGCGGCTTTGTTAAGACAATCGAGATCTCGGCGCTGTCGATCTTTTTCTCGCTCATCTTTGGCACGGTGCTGGCGCTTGTTAAAAGCTATGCGCCCCGCCCGTTCCGTATTTTGGTGAGCGCCTATATTGAGCTGTTCCGTTGCACGCCGAACCTGCTGTGGATCCTGTTTATCTACTTTACGGTGCAGGGTTTGGACATTGTGATTTCGACCATCGCCTTTACGCTGTTTACCAGCGCTGTTATGGCCGAGATTGTGCGCGGCGGCCTCAACTCGATTCCGCGCGGCCAGTTTGAGGCAGCGCAGAGCCAGGGCTTCGGCTTCTTTGCCACCATGCGCTACATCATTCTGCCGCAGACGTTTAAGACGATCATTCCGGCGCTGTTTAGCCA
>JAXKGH010000104.1:0-11691 GCA_036550475.1 Collinsella sp.
CGCCGCCGGTAAGATCAACCGCAACATGGAGCTCAAGACCAAGTCGGTCAAAGAGCTCATCATCGAGAACCTCTGCACGCTGTTCAATTTGATCAACGTGATCTTGGCGTTCCTGGTCATTTTGACCGGTTCGTTTAAGAATCTGACGTTCCTGTTCGTGGTGTTTCTCAATACCGCTATTGGCGTCATCCAGTCCATGCGTTCCAAGAAGATGGTCGATAAGCTCACGCTGCTGACCTCCAAGAAGGCCATCGCGGTGCGCGACGGCGCCGAGGTGGAGCTCGACTTGGACCAGATCGTGCTCGACGACATCATTCGCCTGGGGCGCGGCGACCAGATTCCCGCCGACGCCGTGGTGGTTTCGGGCGAGGCGCTCGTGAACGAGAGCTTGCTGACGGGCGAGAGCGACCTTATTAAGAAACAGCCCGGTTCCGAGCTCATGAGCGGCAGCTTTATCGACTCGGGCCTGCTGCGCGCCCGCGTGATCCATGTCGGCGCCGACAACTACGTGGCTAAGATCAATAACGAGGCCAAATACGTCAAAAAGGTCAATTCCGAGATCATGAACGCGCTTAACGCCATCGTGCGCTTTGCGAGCATCATCATGATCCCGCTCGGTTTGGCGTTGTTTGCCTCGAGTGTGAGCGAGCTGTGGGATGCCGCGGGAACCCCGGGCGATAGCGCGCTTTCGTGGTGCTTCTCCGAGCTGTTGGCTGGCCATGTGCCTTCGTCGGCGCTGCTGTCCACGGTGGGTGCCCTGCTGGGCATGATCCCGCAAGGCTTGGTGCTGCTGACCTCGTCGGTGCTCGCCATCGCCACGGTGCGTCTGGCCCGCCGCAAGGTGCTGGCGCAGCAGCTCTACTGCATCGAGACGCTCGCTCGCGTCGACGTGCTGTGCCTGGACAAGACGGGCACCATCACGTCGGGCCGCATGGAGGTCGAGGGCACGTATCCGCTGCCGGTTGAGGGCGTGAGCCTAGGCGCCGGCTCTGACGAGGCGGCTGTTCCCGTCGATTCCACGGTGCTCGATTTTGCGCTGGCTAACGTCGCACGTGCGACTTCGGCCGATGCCAACGAGACCTGCCAGGCGCTGCTCAACTATTACGCCGATCGCCCGGTCGAGGTGTCTGAGCCGCTGTCGGTCATTCCGTTCTCGTCCTCCAAAAAGTGGAGCGGCGCGTCGTTTGCGCAGGGCTCCTATATGATGGGTGCGGCGCAGTTTGTGCTCTCTGATCGTGCGTTTGCCCAGGTCGAGAACCGTGTCGCCGAGCTTGCCGATACCTGCCGCGTGCTCGTGGTGGCGCGCGTGGACGGCTTTACGCCCGATGGCGATATGGTGGGCGAGGCCGAGCCCGTGGGCTTTGTGACCATCCGCGACGAGATTCGTACCTCGGCGGCCGAGACCATCGGCTACTTTAACGAGCAGGGCGTGACCCTCAACGTGATCAGTGGCGACGACCCGCGTACGGTGTCGTCGATCGCGCGCGTGGTGGGCGTGCCGGGGGCGGACGCTTATGTGGACGCTACGACGCTCGATACGCCGGCCAAGCTCGATGCCGCAGTGGACCGCTACCATGTCTTTGGTCGTGTGACCCCGCAGCAGAAGCGCGAGCTCGTGCAGGCGCTCAAGCGCCGCGAGCACACCGTGGCCATGACGGGCGACGGCGTCAACGACGTGCTGGCGCTCAAGGAGGCCGACTGCTCCGTGGCCATGGCGGCCGGCTCCGATGCTGCGCGCAACGTGGCCGAGATCGTGCTCGTCGACAACGACTTTGCCTCGATGCCCGCCGTGGTGGCCGAGGGCCGTCGCTCCATCAACAACCTGCAGCGTTCGGCCTCGCTGTTCCTGACCAAGACGCTGTTCTCGATGGGCCTGGCGGCGCTGTGCATCGCGCTGCCGCCGTACCCCTTCGAGCCCATCCAGATGACGCTCATTAACTTCTTCTGCATCGGCGCGCCGGGCTTTGTGTTGGGCTTGGAGCCCAACAATGCTCGCGTGAAGGGTGCGTTTTTGACCAACGTACTCAAGCGTGCACTGCCGGCGTCGATTGCAGTCATTTTGGCTGCGGCTCTCGATATCTTTGTGGCGCGCGTGTTTGGTTTTAGCCAGCTCACGCTGTCTACGATGTGCCTGCTTACGTCGTGTGCGGCGAGCGTCAGCCTGATCTGGCGCATCTCGCAGCCTCTCACGCCCTTACGTGTGGTGCTCTTTGTGTTTGTAGTCGCCGGCATCCTGGTGGGCGTTATCGGATTCCCGGAGCTGCTGTCTATTGCCAACCTGTCGATGGGCCAGATGGTTATCTTGGCTGTCATCGTGGTCTTTACCTGCTCGGTGTTCTTTAAGCTCGCCACGATGATGGATTCGCTCAAGCCGCGTCGTCGTCATGCCGCAACTGGTTTTGGCCGTGGTGTGCGCGTCCACCTGGGTCGCGGTGGCGGCAAGGTGAGCTCGACGGGTTCGACGGCCGAGCGTTTTGCCAAGCGCGTCGCCGCCGACATGGCGCAGCGCCGCGAAGATCGCACCGCTCGCGAGGCCGAGGCCCGCGCACTCGAGGGCGTGGCCCAGGTCCAGCCCAAGAAAAAGAAGCCCACGGGCGCCAAGCGCTCCCGCGTAACCAAGTCCGCCCAAGGCATCAAAGTCTCGATGCCAAGCAAAAAGAAGAAGTAACTAGCGCCCTGGCGATGTTGAATTGGTGCCTTGCTCCTGTGGGGCCGTGACGATGTTATGCTCTAACCTCGATTGTTTGAATTGCTTCGAAAAGAGGATGCCGTGATCTGCCCGCATTGCCTTAAGACTATCGAGGACGGCGCCTCGTTCTGCCCCTACTGCAACGCCTATGTGGGTCCGGGCGATGGTCCCGAGCACACCGAGTTCGTGTTCTGTGAGGGCTGCGGTGCCCGTCTTTCTCCGCATGATCGTACGTGCCCCAAATGCGGACGCCCGGCTCCGGGTATCCTCTCCGAGGACGCGGCTGCATCCGATCTGGCAGCGGGCCGCACGGCGGGCTTTCCGCGCCTAACGCAAGAGCAGATCGATACCGAGGTGCCGCATGCGCCGGCCTCTGCCGCTGCGGTGCTTTCGGACGCCGCCGACCCCAATGAGACCTGCGTGCTGCCGGCTTTCGATAAGGATTTCGGTATCCCCAAGGTCGATATTCCCACGCCGGTATCCCTGCATGACGATGCTCAAAAACCCAAGCGCAAGGTGCACCCCGACGAGGACGCCTATCACAAGCATAAGCGTCATATTCCTAAGCCGCTCATTATCATCGCGGTCCTTGCCGTCGTGTGCGGCGGTGCCTATTGGTTCGTGACGACCGATCCCATGGGTGTCATGCCTGGCTTCTACGACCAGTTTGGCCAAGCTGCACAAACCACCTTCCCCACGCGCCAAAAGGGCGAGGCCACTGAGGACGATACCAAGCAGGGCGATTCTGCCGAGGTGGTCCAGGAAGAAACCATGCTCACCGATGATCAGCTCTATACCAGGCTCGACGGTTTGTATCAGACCATCGTGTCCTACGCTGACGAGGACCAGATCGGCGAGGTCATCGATTCCTTTAACAACGGCTATCTCCGAACGCCGCTGTCCACCCGTCAGGAGCTGTCGCAGAGTGCCTACGCCCTGCGCGACCAGATCAAAAAGACGCAAGATGAGCTCAACAACCTGAACGTACAGGACGATACGGTCTATGCGGATGACATCGCCCACTTAAAGCAGCTTGCCGAGTGGATGTATGAGCGCGTCGACGTGATCTGCCAGAGCTGGGATATCTCGCTGGCCATTCCCGATGGCGAGTCGATGAGTTCCCACCAAAGCGAGATCCTGGCGCCCATCGCGCAGGGCGGCAACAGCGCGCTGAACCAGTACGATGCCAATGTGGGTTCCTGGAAGCCGCAGCAGCGTTCCTAAAATTAGTTCGCCATAGTCGGCATAACCTACGTGCGCAATTGATGTAAGCCCGTGCTTATTGCTACAATTCGTACAAATATGCTTTAAACGTACGAGGAAGGAACCACATGTTTGGTTTTAAGAAAGAGCTCTACACGCCCGAGTATCAGCTTGTCGGCGACGAGTGCGCCGTAATCGAGACGTCGAAGGGTACCATCAAGGTCAAGTTTGACGGCGAGGGCGCTCCCATTCATGTCGCGAACTTCTGCGAGCTTTCCACGATGGGCTTCTATGATGGCCTTAAGTTTCATCGCTATGTGCCCGGTTTTGTTATCCAGGGCGGCGACCCCAATACCCGCGACATGTCCGGCGCCGACGTCGCTGCCGGTCTTGAGGGCCCCGACGGCATGCCCGGTACCGGTGGCCCCGGCTACTGCATCAAGGGCGAGTTTGCCACCAATCCGCGCAACAGCCATGTCGATGGCGCCCTTGCCATGGCACGCTCCATGGACCCCGATTCCGCGGGTTCGCAGTTCTACTTCTGCCTGGGTGCCCAGCATAACCTCGATTCCGGTTACACCGTCTTTGGTACCACGGTCGAGGGTCTCGATGTGATTTCGCAGCTGCGTGCTGGCGACGAGATCGTCCATGTCGAGATCGTTCACGAGTAAAGGGGACTTCCTTGAATAGCCAGCTGATCCAACAGGGCCGCGCCGCTTACCGCGCGGGTGATTTTTCCGCTGCAGCCCAGATGCTTGGGGCGGCAAAAACTCCCGATGAGATTATGGGCGAGGCCGATCACCTTCGTGGCAACGCCTTGATGCACCTGGGCATGTATGCCGAGGCCGCCGAGGCCTATGCCGCCGCCCTCAACGACGGCACCTACGGCAAGCGCGGCGCGCTGCTCACCAACCGCGGCAAGGCGCTCGCCGCCGTGGGCGACTACACGACGGCCGCTCAGGCGTTCTCTGCTGCTACGCAGGATGCTTCCTATGCTACGCCGTTCAAGGCCTATCTGGGTCTAGGCAATGCGCTGTTCCAATCGGGCGACTATGCCAACGCGGGAACCGCCTTCCGTCAGGCTGCCATCGACGGCGCCAATCCGGCTCCTGCCGCCGCGCTCGGCGAGCTCGGTCGTTGCTTCATTAAGCTCGGCCGTCCGGCGGATGCCGTGGAGACCTACCGCACGGCTATCGACTTTGCCGGCCCCCGCGACGACACGCGTGCGCTCAACGCCGGCATGGGTCAGGCGCTTTCTGCCGCCGGCCGTCCCTCCGACGCACTCGATGCCTTTAACGCCGCTACTGCAGATGGCATCTACCAGCTCACCTCCGAGCAGGCCGATGAGCTTGCCCGCGTGCACGATTCGCTTGCCGCGCTGTCTGCCCAGACGGCTATGGCCACGGCTCCGGCGCCCGCGATGGACGCTCCTGCCGTCGATCCGCTCGATCCTACGGGCGCGACCGGTCAGTTTATGCCCGATCCCTCGGACACCGGCTTCTTTACGCTGTCCGAGTCCGAGATGGTCCAGCAGGACCGTCAGGATCGTAAGCAGGCCAAGGTCCGTCGTCGCCATCGCCACACGGGTCTCAAAGTCTTCATCGTGCTGCTTCTGCTCATTTTGATCGCCGCGGGCGGTCTGGGCTTTGCCTACACGCGCGGCTTTGGCTTCCCGTCTCAGGAGTCTGTCGTTACCGATCTGTTCCAGGCTGCCGGCGACGGTGACACTGCAAAGGCCGAGTCTTGCCTGGCCTCGAGCCTGTCCGAGGACGCTAAGTCGATGATCATCTCCTCGATTCCGCAGGGTGCCACCGTGTCCGTCGAGGGCATGGATCAGTCCATGACCGAGACGACCGCTAAGGTGAAGGCATCGCTGTCCAAGGGCGGCGAGCAGGAGTACACCGTCAAATTCGTGCGCTCCGACAACCATATCGGCTGGGCCGTTTCCTCGCTCGATATGGATTTCTCGGCTGCTGACAACCAGTAGTGACCTTATGGGATTTAGCTTTGCCCGGTGCTTCACCGCAAGTGAGGTGCCGGGCTTGCGCTAGTATCATGAGCTAGTAGTTTTCCAGCAATCATCCAACACATCAGGAGTTGCGTTGTTTTCTTTGATGGATATGTTCTTCGGTAGCTATGCGGGCGATCTTGCGATCGACCTCGGCACCGCAAATACGCTTGTCTCCGTGCGCGGCAAGGGCATCGTCATTCGCGAGCCCTCTGTTGTCGCCATCGACAAGAACGACGAGCGCATCCTGGCGGTCGGTATCGAGGCAAAGCGCATGCTCGGCCGTACGCCCGGCAACATCGTGGCCGTTCGTCCCCTGAAGGACGGCGTTATCGCCGACTTCGATGTTACCGAGGCCATGCTTCGCTACTTTATCGACAAGGCGTCTGAGAAGCGCTATCCGTGGACCCCGCGTCCGCGTGTTGTCGTCTGCGTTCCTTCCGGTGTCACGTCGGTCGAGAAGCGTGCTGTTTTTGAGGCCACGATCCAGGCCGGTGCTCGCCAGGCCTATTTGATCGAAGAGCCTATGGCTGCCGCCATCGGCGCCGACCTGCCCGTCGAGGAACCCACCGGCTCCATGGTCATCGACATCGGCGGCGGTACCACCGAGGTTGCCGTTATCGCTATGGGCGGCATCGTCGTCTCGCAGTCCATCCGTATTGCCGGCGACGAGTTCGATCAGGCCATCCTCACGCACGTTCGCGATGCCTACAACCTGGCCATCGGCGAGCGTACGGCAGAGGACATCAAGATCAAGGTCGGCTCCGCTGTGCCACTCAAGGACGAGCTCGACGTCGAGGTCAACGGCCGCGACGTGATCACCGGTCTGCCCAAGACCGTGCGCATCGAGAGCGAGGAGATTCGTCGCGCACTCAACAAGCCGCTCGACGAGATGGCCAAGGCCGTCAAGGACGCACTCGATGCCACGCCGCCCGATCTTGCCTCTGACCTTATGTACTACGGCATTTTGCTGACCGGTGGTGGCGCTCTGCTACGCGGTCTCGACGTACGCCTGCGCGATGAGACCGGTGTTTCGGTCAACGTCAGCCCCACGGCGCTCGATAACGTCGTTAACGGCTGTGCCCGCGTGCTCGAGGCCAATGCGTTTGATGGTGGCTTCGTCCAGACCAATGCTTAATTTCCAAAAGGTGGATTCCATTTGGCACGATCTTCGGGTTTCTCCACAAATCTGAATACCAAGCGACAATCAACGGGTATGCGCCCGTTGATTGTTTTCAGCCTGATTTCGGTGTTGCTGCTCACGTTTTACATCCGCGAGGGCGAGGCGGGACCGATTCATGCTGTGCGTTCGGGCGTAACGACGATTACCTCGCCGGTGCGCTTTGTGGGCTCGGCCGTGGCGGCTCCCTTCAATGCGATCGGCAACGTGTTTTCTAACCTTACGGCGTCGCAGGACACGCTTGACGAGCTTAAGAAGCAAAACGAGGAACTGACCTCTAAGGTTGCTGAGCTCTCCGAGGCTCAAAAGACCGCCGAGCGTCTGGAGGGGCTGGTCGGCCTGCAGTCGACCTATAACCTCAAATCGACCGCTGCTCGTATCGTTGGTGCCTCCGGCGATGCCTGGACCTCGACCGTTACCATCGACAAGGGCTCTGCCGACGGCCTTACCATCAACATGCCCGTGACGAGTTCTGCCGGTGTTATCGGCCAGATCATCGAAGTCTCGGCCAAGACGTCCACCGTGCGCCTGATTGGCGACGAGAACTCGGGTGTGTCCGCCATGGTACAGGACACGCGCGCCCAGGGCATGCTGCAGGGTCAGGCTGATGGCACGCTGCGTCTCGAGTACGTGAGCGTCGACTCCGACGTTAAGGTTGGCGACATTATCGTGACCTCGGGCATTGGCGGCGTGTTCCCCAAGGGCCTACCGCTCGGCACCGTCTCGTCGGTTGAGAAATCGGCAAACGACGTGTACTACACCATTGTGGTGCGCGCTCAGACGACGGCCGAGAACAACGAGGAAGTGCTGGTCATCACCTCGCTGACCGACGAACAGTCGGCCTCGGATGAGGACGTGAGCACGGCCAACAGCACGCCGCAGGGAACGTCGCGCGATGCTGCGACCAAGATGAAGGACGAGAGCTCGGATGACAGTTCCGACACGTCCGAGACGACCGATTCCGGCTCGAGCGAATAGGGGGCATGTCCATGGATCTACACGAGCAGGGGATGAGCTCCCGCACGTTTGTAATCGCCGCCATCGTGTGCGTGCTGCTGCAGGCAGGTCTGGCACCGCAGATTTCCATTGCGGGCGGTCGCGTCAACTTCATGATTATCCTGGTGTGTCTAAGCGTGTTCTCGGGCGACCCGACCCGTGCCGTCGTGTGCGGTTTTTGCAGCGGCTTGTTCTATGACCTGTCCGCTGCCGTGCCGGTGGGCGTTATGTCGCTCCTGCTGACCGTGGGTTCTTTTGCCCTGGCGCACAGCGCCGTCGGTCAGACGGGCGGTACCCCGAGTGCGCGCGGCGTCACTGTGGGCGCCTTCGCGCTCGTCATTAATGTGATCTACAGCATCATCTTGCTGTTTATGGGTTTGGAGACGAGCTTTGTCGTGGCGATCTTCGGCCATGCGCTGCCGTCCTCGATCCTGACGGGTCTGGTTGCCATTCCGTTTTTGATGTCCGGCGTTGTGCCACAGTCCGGCTATGGATTCTCCGCACGTGGCGGACGCCAAGCGGGTATGCGCTTTAAGCCCAAGACCCGCAAGCTCAAATAGGGGAGGCCCGTAGATGTCTTCCCAGATGACGGTTATTATCGCCGGTATCGTGCTGGTTGTGGCCATCGTGGTCGCGCTGGTCATCATGCGTCGTGGCGATTCCCGTTTTACCTACGATACGCAGCATGGAACGGCCCCGCGCGCCACCGAGGGCGAGGGCAATACCGCGTCGACCGCCTTTAAGGGCCGCTTTTCCATCCTCACCACGGGTGTGGGCGCGATGTTTGCGGCGCTTGCCGTCAAGCTGTGGGGCATGCAGATGGTCTCGTCGGACTATTACGAGAAGCAGGCCAATAGTAATCAGACTCGCACAGTGACCACACCCGCTGTGCGCGGCCGCATCCTCGACCGCAATGGCGTGGCGCTTGTCCAGAACCGTCCCTCACTTGCTGTCGTGGCCTACCGCGACCTTGCCGAGGATGAGGTTCTGGTTCGCCATCTTGCCAACGTGCTTGGAATGCCTTACGTGGCGGTCCTTCGCAATATTCAGGACAATACAGAGGGCGCTCAGAGCCTACATACCATCGCGACGGACGTCCGTCGCTCCACGGTTGCCTATATTCAGGAGCATGCCGGCGAGTTCCCGGGCGTCAAGATTGCCGAGCGTACCGAGCGCCAGTATCCATATGGCGAGACAGCATGCCATATCTTGGGCTATACCGGCACCATTACCTCCGAGCAGCTCGAGGCCCAGAATAAGAAAACCTCTGGCGATGATGATGCCTCTGCTGGCAAGATTACGTACCAGTCGGGCGATATCGTGGGCCAGGCGGGCGTTGAGAGCTACTACGAAAACCTGCTGCAGGGTATTCGTGGCGAGCAGACCGTCAAGGTCGATGCCTCGGGCAATGTGACCGGTCAGGCCGGCGCCGTTCCCGCGAAGGCCGGCTCCGACATTAAGCTCACGCTCGACCTTAAGATCCAACAGGCCTGCGAGACGGCACTGGCGAGCGCTATCGAGCTTGCCAAGACCACTGGCTACAGCAATGCCGGCAACGGCGCTGTGGTGTGTCTCGATCCCAACAATGGCGAGATCCTGGGCATGGCGAGCGAGCCCAAGTTCGATCCGTCCGTCTTTATCGGCGGCGTCTCAAATGACGTGTGGACCGAGCTCAATGATGACAAAGGTTCGCACCCGCTGCTCAACCGCGCCATTAGCGGACAGTACATGTCGGCTTCGACCATCAAGCCGCTCTCGGCACTGGCCGGTCTTGAGTTTGGAACCTACACGTCGGGGCAGACGACCAACTGCACGGGCTATTGGACGGGTCTGGGCAAGTCGTGGGGCAAGTACTGCTGGCTGCATTCCGGCCACGGCACCATGACGCTGCAGTCGGGTATCGCCAACTCGTGCGACCCCGTCTTCTACGACATGGGCAAGGCGTTCTTTTATGACGAGAAACATTCCGAGGGCCTGCAGGAGGTCTTTCGTCGCTGGGGTCTAGGCAAGACCTGCGGTATCGATCTGCCGAGTGAGGGCGCGGGTCGTATTCCCGATGCCGAGTGGAAAGAGTCGTACTTCACCGACGCCTCTGCTGAGGATCGCAAGTGGAATGCCGGCGATATGACCAACATTGCTATCGGTCAGGGTGACATCCTGGTGACGCCCCTGCAGATGGCGTGCGCCTATATGGGTCTTGCCAACGGCGGCAAACAGTACGTGCCCCACGTGTTTTTGTCTGCCGTGTCGCGCGATGGCGACGGCGATGCCTATAAGTACAACGGCAAGGGCAAGAAGAAGCGCCTGGAAGCCAAGATCAACAGCGATTCGGATTTGGCTCTTGTTCGCAACGGCATGCACGACGTGATATACACGGCATCGACGTCCCTGGCGGCTCACTTTGGAACCCTGACGCCGCAGGTATACGGCAAGTCGGGCACGGGCGAGAAAAGCGGCGAGGACGAATACGCGTGGTTCTGCGCCTATGCACCGGCCGATGATCCCAAGTACGTCATCGCTACTGTCCTGGAGCAGGGCGGCGGCGGCTCAGATACCGCGATGCATGTCGTGCGCGACGTGCTCGGCGTGATTTATGACGAGCCCGATACCTCTTCAGCCTCGGGCGATTCTTCGGTTCGATAGGAGGTTGCGATGGATTTTTCTCCGGCGGATCTGTTCCGTTCAACCAAGACCGGCTCTCGCAGCAGCCTGGACCGCGTCAACAAGCAACTTTCGGCCTCGCGCGGCACGTTTCGCCAAAAGGTGCATATCGGTGTGCTCGTGGCTACTGTGGCGCTCGTCGCCTACGGTGCCATCATTATCTGGTCAGCTTCGCAGTTTAAGGCCGATGCTTCGTTCTCACGCCATCTGCTGGGAATTGGCATCGGCACGGTGCTGGCGGTGCTGGTCTGGCGCTCCGACCTGCGCGGTATTTCCAATTTCTCGACGGCGTTGCTCGTCATCGACCTGATCGTGATCCTCTCGCCCAAGATTCCGGGTCTGTCCTATACGGGCGGTCTGGGCATGACGGGCTGGATCAAGATTCCCGGTATCGGCTTGACATTCCAACCGGTTGAGCTTGCCAAGCTCATCACCATCTTCTTTATTGCTACGCTTGGATCGCAGTATAACGGCCGCATCGATACCGTTCGCGACTACGTCAAGCTCTGCGGCATGCTGTCCATTCCGTTTTTGGCCGTCGTTGCCATGGGTGACCTGGGCTCGGGCCTGGTCGTGCTGGTTTCGGGCGCCATCGTCATCTGCATGAGCGGTGCACGCCGCGAATGGGTGCTGTCGACCCTGGCCCTGCTCGTGGGCCTGGTGGCCCTCGTCCTGGCGCTTGATTCGGTCTTTGATTCGTTGCTCGGCCACGATGTGCTCATCAAGCAGTATCAGATGAACCGTCTGACGGTCTTTATCGACCCCGATAATGCCGATTCGGACGATGCCTACAACCTGCAGCAGTCGCTTATCGCCGTTGGCTCGGGCGGCTTCTTTGGTAAGGGCCTGGGGCATGCGACGCAGTCGGCCGGCGGCTTTCTGCCTGAGTTCCACACCGACTTCGTCTTCGCCTTCCTGTCCGAGACCTTTGGCTTTTGCGGTTCCTTTTTGCTC
>JAXKGH010000105.1:0-20912 GCA_036550475.1 Collinsella sp.
GACCCATCGAAACACATCTCCACCGTTCCTTCAACTGGGAAAACGACGCCCCCGTGGCCTGAATGGGGCCTCGGGGGCGTTCGGCTAACTGCGGGAACGGCTTATCCGCTCAATGTGTTCGGCTGAGATCGGAAATCAACCATATTATGGGCACAGTCGGCAATTGGGTTGGATAGCCTCGCACCGGAGGAATCAACATGAGTACAAGTAGCTACAAACCGCAAAAAGGCCGTGGCCTCCCGTGGCCTTTAGACACGGACGCTCCATCGGTTGCCGATCAGGCCGAGACGCCTAGCGAGATGGAGGCGGCGCTTGACGTTCGACAGGATGAGATTGCAAAGAGCGAGATCCTGAGTGGAATCAACAGGCCATCCTACGACTCATTATTTGCGGTCGCGAAGAATCGCGTCCAGCTTGCGATTCTGATCATGATTTGCTCCTTCCAGACGTCCAAAGGGCCTAATAGGAAGGATGCCAACGGAAAAGAACTTACAAAAGGTCTTTTCATGCGTCAGGACAAGCTCGAAAAAAAGTCTGTTCGACTCAACCGACTGTATCGAAAGCTCTGGGCGAGCTGGCTCATCGAGGCATCATCATGAAGACCGATGGGGTGTGGGTCATCGTTTGGGCTCAGCTCGATATTCAAGCGCGTGAGGCCGGATGGGATCCGCGCGCGGACGCGGGCGGCGAGGTCGGACGTGAAAGCCGGACCGCAGAGGTATCGAGCGCACGCGGCCAGGGCCTCGAGGGCGCCTGGCGGGTAGGGAGATCCGAGCATGAGGCAGGACAACGCGCGGGCCCGCGAAAGGTTCACGAGCTCCCCCGCGACGCGGCTGGACCCTCGGCTGCCCCTCGTAAAGGATGCAGAAGACACGGTCGAGGTCCGACGGTTTGACCAGGCTGTACCGGCAGTCCGCGTACAGTGCGCAGCCCCTCCCGCGCGGGTCGCCGTCCGAGTCCTCATCCGGCTCATGATGGCGCACCTCAACCCAAAGGCCCTCCAACACGTCGTCGAACCCGAAATCGAGCTCCGCCTGGACGCTCTCGCCGAGCGCATCGCCCAGGGCGAGCTCCGGCACCTTCGTCACACGGCCGTCCAGCCACTCAATCTCTGTCATCGCGCGCATGGTGCAAGCCCCTTCCGACACGGGATTGTCAGCTCAACCCGACCCTTACCCATACGGACGAACATAACTCGCCAGGGGGAAGCCCCTGAAGGCCGTGCGCCACAACATGAGGCCGAATCCGCCCCCGGCTGGACAGGCCAACAACGAAGGAGCACACGGAACCGGCGCGGCGTTACAACCGTCCCGGCAAGCGTGTCACTTGGCCAAGTCATGATGCCGACAAACCCGGAAATGCTCCAACGGAGCGCCGAACGAGCGTAACAATATAAAGCCGTGCAACACGTGTTGGACGACCGGAACATCCCAAACAAAGGCCTGTAGGTCCCACCTTCAAGCCCAATAGCAAAATGTGCATCAGCGGATTTGCAGCGATACAAGTCTCAACCGTCACCATCACACCGCAGCGCGCCTAGTCCCACTCATCCTACTGCAAATGTCCCAGAACGAGAAAACGACCAGCTTAACATGCCAACCTTTATATCCGCACGCGCGTAATTCAACTCATAAGGACCGGCTATCCCTCACCTGTGACACAATCTCAAACGCACAGAACAGAATCATCAGTCCAATCATCGCATAAGAGGCAGCCGAACCTTCAAGCACTATTCCACAAAGAACAATCTCCGCGCAGCCAATAAGAACTGTTATCAGGCGCTCTGCCTTTTTGCTCTCGCCGCTCGCATAAAAAGGCGGCAAAGCGCACAAGATCACATATAGCCCGGGAAGGGAATACAGGATCGATAGTCCAAGCCCCCCATCAACCGCAGTGCTTTGCGTAAGAATCAACTGAACCCAAACGGCAATTATCACTGAGCAGGTTGTCGATAAAAGAAGACTGGAAATATAGCACGCAACAAAGTCCCGTCGCATTCGAGCAGAGAAATCCGCGAACTCTCTTCGCCGCGTGGAAACAATAAGGTACACAGAAATTGCAATAGAACCAATCAGAGAAAACAGCGGAACAACCAGCAATTCAAGCTTATTACCCCATCGATCAACCACACCCCCACTCCAATGAGCGGGAATTGTATCAGGGAGGACTGACCAAGCCGCCCATAGAATCAGAAATGGAAGAATAGAGAGGATGAAAGATGATAACACTGCAGTAGTTTTTTTTGAGGCTCTCATCGATTCCGCATCTCCTTGCGCGCCCACATTCCACTCCGCCTTAAATCAAGTATACGTTTTGGAACGGGATGTCACTCCGAACGCCTTACCCTCTTAGTGTGAATGCCGCTGCGGCATTGTTGGCTCATCCTTAGTAATCGCGTCTATCCTCTGCAGCATCAGCCAAAGCAATCCGAGAGGAGCCGCACATGCATGCAGCGGAAATTCCTTTCGGGGGGGGGTATCTCCCAGATTTACCCGCCGCCCGAAGGGGCAGTCGACAGTCGAGTACGTACTGATCATCGCGATCATCGTCCTGGTGGTGCTGATCGCGGGACCGTGGGTCTCGTCGGCGATCACAAACCAGTTCAACACGGTGGCGGGGACGCTCGGCAACGGAATCTCAAAGGGGAGCTGGGGGTCGGGCGGCACGGGCGGCGGCAACGGGTCGTTGACCGACGCCGACATCGTGGACCCCGTTCACGGGATAGCGTTCGCCGTGTACTCGGAGGACGACCACAGCCTCATGTTCTACAAGCGCCGCGGGGTCCCCAGAGTCGGTGACATGCTCAACAGCCGCCGCGTGACGGCGGTGTATACGGGGTTCGAAAATGGATACGCCACCGCGACCGTGGGAAACGACGGCAAGACGACTGCCCCCTGGTGGCCTAACAGAAGTAATATCGTGGCCGTAAAGGCCATTGACGATGGCATAGAAATCAACTCGTTGGCATTTTGCTTTCAGTACATGGAGAACTGCAAGAGCTTTGATCTGGCAAAGTTCGACATGTCGAACTGCACAAATCTGCAGCACGCATTCGCGTATTGCGGCAATGTGACTTCCTTCTGTATTTCAAGCTGGGATACGTCCTCGGTCGTCGAATTCGACTCGGCGCTCAAAAACCTTTACAAGGTCGAGGAGATTGACATCTCCGGATGGTCGACGCGGAAATCCGGCGATTTACGTCTCCTTTTTTCCACCGACAGTTCGCTGAAAAGCGTGAAATTTGGACCAGGGTGGAAGACCTCAGATGTTATGGATATGCTCGGCATGTTTAGCTATTGCAAAAATCTAAACCTCGACTGTTCCGATTGGAATGTCCCAACCTATGCCAATCATAGTGACTTCAATCACTGCGCCCCCGGCGTTATCCTCCCGAAGGCGTGGCAGTAGGTCTGAAGAAACAAAACGGCAAGCAGTTTATGTGGCGCGGGCACCCGTGCCGCCGTTGCCTCAGCGGCACGTTACGGGCTAGTCGGTTCGCTTTAACGTACGCTCTGCATGCAATATCAATCCCCATGCGAAGGGAGTGTCGCATATGCATGCAGCGGCAATTAACCTTCGGGGGGTGGGTATCTCCTAGGAATACCCGCCTCCGAGGCCAAGGAGCCATCGAGTACGTTCTGGTCATCGCGATTATCGTCCTGGTTGTGATGATAGCCGGCCCTTGGGTCTCGTCGGCAATCAGGAACCAGTTCAACACGGTGGCGGGAGTATTGGTAAACGGGACAGCAGGTGGGACTTGGGAACCGAGCGGTTCCGGCAGCGGTAACGGCGCGGGTTCCGCGACCGTCCAGGCGGCGCTCGCCAAGGACGCGAAGGACACGCGAAGGACTGGACCCTCGGTGAGCAGAAGGCAGTTGCCGAGGACATCGCCGCCAAGGGCGAGGCGTCGCCCGCCTACGCCAAGGCGAAGGCCGCGATGGATGCCGGCACCGAGTTCTCGATGAAGCTCACCGATGGCAAGACGCTGACTTACCGCATTATCGGCATCAATCATGATGACCCTGCAGGCGGATCCGGCAAGGCGGGCCTCACGTTCCTCACCACCACGACGGGCATTTGGTCCCCCATGAACGCGATTGACACCAACGCCGGCGGTTGGGAGAAGTCTGAACTCCGTCAGAAAATGAACTCCGGCAAGATCTGGAATCTGATGCCCTCCGATTTCCAGTCCAAGGTGAAGGCCGTCAAAAAGCTATCGAACAATGTCGGGGGCGGTGATGAGAACAAGAACGCCGCCGTGACGGCTACCACGGACAAGCTGTTCCTGCTCAGCTACTCTGAGATCGCCCCCCCCACCTCCTATTGGGCATCCTATCCCTGGACTTCCTCCGAGGGCACCCAGTACGAGGCCTTCAAAGGCAAGGTGACGGAGAACTATTCTGTTAATGCCTGTCTGAAGATTGGCAGCAGTTGGTGGGAGCGCTCGGTGAATCCGAGCAACTCCTACTACTTCCTCAATGTCGACAGCAGCGGCGACCCGACGTACGCCGACTACGCGGGGTACTCGTATTGCGTCTGCCCCGTTTGGTGCTTCTAGCTCAAATTTGATCTGATGTAAGGCCCGTGCAATCCTGCATGGGCCTTTCTTTTGGCAATTGCTCGACCGATTCGTGGCTTGAAACACAAATTATCGAGTTAAGGAGACATGGGGTCATACAGCGGCTCTCAGGGCGCCCGTAGCACTCCCCCGCCATTACCCCTGCGGCGTCCTCGTATAGAGCCCATTCTTCTTGGCGTTTCGTTGCAACAGCTCACTTGTCCACCGGTCAAGTGAACTACTGGAATAAATACAGCGACACTTTGTTCGTTACAGTGGCTATATCGGTGTATATCGCCGCGATAAATACAGCCCGTTCTTGGCGTGTACCTGCTGCGCGTATGTAGAATCATATCGCGTTAATAAATCGGCTCAAGCGCGTGCAAAACGTACAAGTAACCGCAAAAGGCGATTATCGCGCAGGTAGATTTTTGGCACCCTGTTGCTTAATCAAAATTAAGCAATTGCTTAAAACAAAAAAGGTCAGGCACTAGGTGCCTGACCTGCAAACTTCTGGTCGGGACGACTGGATTCGAACCAGCGACCCCTTGACCCCCAGTCAAGTGCGCTACCAAGCTGCGCCACGTCCCGAAGCTTATGTTTGTTGCTCTGCTCTCGCTCGCAACAGGGAATATATTAACCCGAAACTTTGGACTTGTGCAAGAACTTTTTTAATTATTTTTGAGCAAGTCTAAAATTGTATCTGCGAGCTGGGGTTTTGTTAGTACGGGAAGTTCCTGTGTACCCGCTGTGCTCACAATCCAGGCCTTGTTGGTGTCTGTTCCAAAGCCCGAATCGGCGCGCGAGACATCGTTGGCGATGATCGCATCGCAGCCCTTGCGGGCAAGTTTGCGCTTAGCGTACTCCACGACGTTATCGGTCTCGGCTGCAAATCCGATCACACGGCGCTCGCCCTTTTGGCGTGAAAGCTCGGCCAAAATATCGACCGTCTCGACCAGTTCGATGCGATCCAAGCGTTCGTTGGCCTTTTTGAGTTTATGGTCGGCAGGGGCAGCGGGTGTGTAGTCGGCGACGGCGGCCGCGCAAATGGCCGCATCGGCCGTCTGGAAGGCGCCCAGCGCCGCCTGCAGCATCTCTGCGGCGGTCTGCACGCGCACGCACTCCACGCCGCGACCCACGTCGAGTGACGTCGGCCCCAGCACGAGCGTGACCGCAGCGCCGCGGCGTACGGCCTCCCCTGCCAGTGCGATGCCCATCTTGCCCGAAGACCGGTTGCCGATAAAGCGCACCGGATCGATCGGCTCGTGCGTAGGACCGGCGGTGATCACGATGCGCTTGCCTGCAAGGTCCTGGGGCGCGGGGTTGAGCACCTCGCAGATGGCCTCGACGATGTCCTCGGGCTCGCTCATGCGTCCCGTGTCAACGTCGCCGCAGGCAAGGTAGCCACTGCCGGGCCCCACCACATGGACGCCGCGGTCGCGCAGCGTGGCCATATTGGCCTGCGTCGCCGGCGCCTTCCACATGCCATTGTTCATGGCCGGCGCGATCACAATGGGTCGCGGCGTGGCGAGCAGCGTCGTGGAAATCAGGTCATCGGCGATTCCGTTGGCCATCTTGGCGATGATATTGGCCGTCGCGGGTGCCACGACCACCAGGTCGGGCTCCTGCGCAAGCGAGATATGGTGGATGGGGTCGGAGGGATCGTCGAACAGGCCCACAGCGACCGGCTCGCCCGTAAGCGCGCGGAAGGTGAGCGGGCCCACAAACTCCGTGGCATGCTCGCTCATAACGACCTTGACGCGCGCGCCGCGTTTTTGCAGCAGGCGCACGATAGTGCACGACTTATAGGCGGCGATCCCGCCGGTAATGCCCAGCAGGATCGTTTTTCCCTCAAGTTGCATTGAATTATTGGGCGCCGCCATCGTTTAAGCTTCCTTGCTCGGAAGCACCAGCAGGCGGTGGCAATACGGGCAGTGCGCGATCTCGCTACCGTCGTGGTTGAGGTCGCTCATGGACGATGCCTGCAGCGCGGTGTGGCAGATGGTGGGAATGTTGCCCTTGATGGTCTCGACGGCCAGGCCGCGGAACTGCTTGAGCAGGCGCTCGTAATCGGTGAGCACGTCAGTCGGCAGCGTGGCAGCCAGCGCAGTGCGCTCCTTGGTGGCGGCGTCAATCTGGGCCTGCAGGTCGGCGGCCTTGGCACGAGCGGCCTTGGTATCGGCCTTCACGCCCTCCTCGAACTTGGCGATGATGGCCTGCGCGCGAGCCTCGCGGTCGAGCGCTTCCTTATGGGCAACGATGACGTCCTTGCGGGTGTGCTCGATCTTGTCCAGACGCTTGGCCAGGGTAGCGAGTTCATTCTCCAGGTCCTGAACCTCGCGGTAGTCGGAGCCGTCGACGTGACGCTTTTTGGCAGCCTCGATGGCGTTGTTGGTCTGAATCTCGGTGGTGTTGAGGTCGTCGAGCTCAATGTCCAGATCCTTGCGCTGGGCGTAGAGTTTGGTCATCTCGGACTTGAGCTTCACATAGGTCTTACGCTTTGAGGCGAGCTCCTTGAGCTCCGGCATATTGGCAAGTTCGCTCTTGTTGCGGGCGAGCTCCAAATCGATCTGTTGCAGCTTGAGTAGCGTAGCGCCGGCGCTCATAAGTTCTCTCCTTTTGTCACAGTCCACCATTGGCAAGGATTCAGTATTTTAATCGCATGACGGGGGTCGACCCCGGCGTCAACCGCAGAGTTCATCAATATATCCACGAACGGCTCCTCGGAGCGGTCGTGGCCGAGCAGAATCACGCTCAGACCACGTAAGGCAAGGTCTTGCGCCACGTGGTAGCCCGCCTCGCCCGTCACGACAACATCCGCGTCCGCGGCGATGGCGAGCTCACCAAAGTCGCCCAGGGAGCCACCTATAATGGCGATGGTGCGGCACGGGTGCTCGGCTTCGCCCCATACGCGCGGGTCGCTGCCATAGGCCATGGCGGCACGGTTGGCGAGATCGCGCAGGTTGCAAGGGTCGTGGAGGGTCGCAAGCGCGCCCAGACCTGTGAGTTCAGGCTCGTCCACATGCTCCAGTGAGCTCATGGGCTCGGCGCCCAACAACTTACTCAGGAGAACGCGCGCTTCGTGCGAGCGGTCCAGGTTGGTATGGAGCGAGATAATGCTCACGCCGCAGCGAGCCGCTTCGTACAGCGCAGCGCTGCAATGGGGACGTGCGGAATCGGCCGGACAAAAGGCCTCGGGCGCCTTGATATAGATGGGATGATGCGTCAGCAGCACGTTGGCGCCGGCCTCCTGGGCGCGGTGAACGTTGGCCTCGGTCGCGTCGAGTGCACAGGCAACACCGCGGATCTCAGCGGCAGGATCTCCCACGGATAGCCCAACATGATCCCAGCCCTCGGCGTCCGCCTTGGGGTAGCGCGCCAGCAGCGCCTGTTCAAGCTCGGAGACAATCATGCGGCGCCTACGATCGAGAGCAGCGTCTGGGCGAACTCATCCAGGTCGGCAGGGTTCACGCGGTCATCAAACGAGATGCGCAGTGCTTCCAGCGCCTGCTCGCGACCAATGCCCATGGCGCTGAGCACGTGGCTCGGGTCCATGTTGCCGCTCGAGCAAGCCGATCCAGCCGACACCTCAAAACCGGCGGCATCGAGCTTGATTATGAGCTCTTCGGAGTCCATGCCGTCGACGTAGATCGAAACCATACCCGGCAGACGATCTGCCTGCGTATAGTCGCCCATCGTGGCGTGAATGCGAGGATGGGCCGTAAGCGAGGCGTAGAGCTTATCGGACAGGGCCTGCAGCCTCGCGCGCTCCCGGCCCACATTCGGCAGCAATACGGAAGCGGCAGCGGCAAAAGCCAGCTGCGTGCGCAGGTCCTGCGTGCCGGCGCGACGTCCGGCTTCCTGTCCTCCGCCAAAGATGCGGGGGCGCAGTGGCGTGCGGGTCTTAACGTAGAGCGCGCCGGATGCCACGGGACCGCCAATCTTGTGGGCGGCGACGGACATGGCATCGACGCCCAGCTCGGCGGCATCGAGCGGAATGTGCAGATAGCCCTGGATGGCATCGGTATGAAACAAGGCGCCGGCAGCATGTCCAGCGGCGGCCAGCTCGCGGATGGGCTGCACCACGCCGGTCTCGTTGTTGGCGACCATAATGCTCACGAGCGCAACGTCGTCGCCGAGCAGCTCGACAAGCGTGGCAGACTCTATGTAGCCCGCGCGGCAGGGCTGCACCAAGTCGACGGTAAAGCCGGCGGCACGCAGCAGCGGCAGGTTGTCCAGAATCGAATCGTGCTCGATGGCCGAAACGATTACGCGATCGCGCTTGCGATCACGCTGACGAGCGCCCTCGGCAAGACCGAGCAGCGCCAGCTGGTTGGCCTCGGTACCGCCGTTGGTAAGGATGATCTCGGACGGGCGAACGCGTGCGCCAAAGCTACGGGCGATCTCGCGACGGGCGACTTCCAGGCGTGCGGCGGCCTTGCGGCCAAGCGAGTGCAGCGAGTTGGGGTTGACGCCGGCAAGCTCGCTGTTGTCGTACTCGCGCTGCGCAAGGAGCGCCTCGGCGCGCATGGGCGTCGAGGCGGCATAGTCAAGATTCACGGGTATGCGGTTTTGAGCTGCGGTCATAAGGGTTTATGCCTCCTGTGCTGCCTCATTGCCCAGCTTCTGCAGCAGCGCAACCTCGGCGGCGGGATCTTCGGACTTAAATACGGCGGAGCCGGCTACGAGCACGTTGGCGCCGGCCTTGACGACCTCGGCAATGTTTTTGGAAGAGATACCGCCGTCGACCTCGATCATGGGCGACACGCCGTGGTGCTCGCACATGGCCGTAAGCTCGTGCAGCTTTGCAATAGTGCCCGGGATAAAGCTCTGGCCGCCAAAGCCGGGGTTAACGCTCATCAGTAGCACCATGTCGACAACGTCGATGATGCTTTCGAGCACGCAGACGGGGGTGGCGGGGTTGAGCACCACACCGGCCTTGACGCCGCGCTGCTGCAGATGGGTGAGCGTGCGGTGCAGATGCGTGGAAGCCTCGTAGTGCACGGTGATCATGTCGGCACCGGCGTCGGCGTACCAATCGACCGTCTCGTCGGGGTTCGACACCATCAGGTGCGCATCGACTGGAACATCGGTGGAGCGCTTGACGGCCCTAAGGATGTCAACGCCAAAGGTCAGGTTGCCGGTAAAGTGACCGTCCATGACGTCGAAGTGCACGTAGTCGGCGCCGGCAATCTTGTCGAGCTCGCCCTTCAGGTTGGCCATGTCGGCCGAGAGGACGGACGGAGCGATTTTGATGGAACCCATGGTAGTAGCCTTTCTGCGCTAGTCGGCGAGTCCGTAGAACTCTTGAGAGGGGACGCGATCGGTGAGAATTTCGAGCGCCCTATCCAAAGTAACACCGTTGTAGAGCGTTTGCTCCACGGCAAAGGTGAGCGGAATGTCTACGCCCAGTGAACGGGCGAGCTCGCTGACGCTGCGGGCCGCGACGGCACCCTCGACCACCATATGCGTGCGCTCCTGATACTCGTCGAGCGACACGCCGTGGGCAAACTCGAAGCCAAAGGTGCGGTTGCGCGAATGCTCGGAGGTGCAGGTGGCAATGAGGTCACCCATGCCGGCAAGCCCCATGCAGGTCATGGCTTGACCGCCGCGGGCGTGTACCAGGCGGCTGATCTCGGCCAGACCGCGCGTCATGATGAGGGCGAGCGTGTTATCGCCCGCGCCGGTACCGGCAGAGATGCCGCACACGATGGCGATGACGTTTTTCATGGCGCCGCAGACCTCGACGCCCGTCATGTCCTGCGACAGGTAGATGCGGAAGGCCGTGGATAGGAGCAGGTTCTTGAAGGTCTCCCCTATCTGCGGATCTTCGCTGGCGATGACGGCGGCCGAAAGCCCGCCGCGGCAGATCTCCTCGGCATGGTTGGGGCCGGAGAGCGCCGCCACGCGTGCTTCGTTGCCGATCTCGCTGGCGATGACCTCGCTCATGAGCAGGCCAGACTCGGGCTCGATGCCCTTGGTGAGGCAGAGCACCGGGGTGTCGGCGGCGATGAAGGGTGCTGCCTGATGGCAGACGTCGCGCAGGTGCGTGGAGGGCACGGCAAAGATGATGGCCTCGACGCCGTCGAGCGCCTGGGCCAAATCCGTCGTGGCGACAACGTTTTCCGGCAGCACGTAGTCCACCAGATAGCGGGGGTTGCGATGCTCGCCGTTTATGCCGGCGGCCGTCTGCTCGCTATGGGCCCACATGATCACGCGCTCGGCTCGCGCGGCGGCAAGGCCGGCGACGGCGGTTCCCCAGGAGCCGGAGCCAATCAGCGCAACATTCATGACTCTCTCCTACTTATCGTCGGGCTCGGTGACGCGCTTGGTAAACGAGAGCTTGGACTCCTTACCGGTCATGAGCTTTTTGATGTTCGCGCGATGGGCCCACACCACGGTGATGCCGATCATCGCCATGCAAAACTTGAGGCCCAGGCTGCTGTACGGAAAGACCGCGCAGGCAGCGATGGGAAGGCCGATGGCCGCGACAAGCGAGCCCACCGACACAAACTTGGTAATGGCGACGGCCACGATAAACATGCCCAGCAGCGACAGGCCAATGGGCCAGTACCAGGCAAGGATCACACCCAGGCCCACGGCGATACCCTTACCGCCGTGGAAGTTAAGGTAGGGCGAGAAGATGTGTCCCCACACGGCAGCCAGGCAAATGACGCCGAGCATCCAGTCGCCGGCGGCACCGGGAGCCATGATGCTCACAGGGAAGCCATAGCCCACGCTCGCGATGAGCGGACGCGCGATAAGGACGCAGATGGCGCCCTTAAGGCAGTCGAGCAGCAGCGTGAGCGCGGCCACCTTGGGGCCGGCCACGCGCAATGCGTTGGTAGTGCCGATGTTGCCTGAGCCTGCCTTGCGGATGTCGGTGTGGTTAAACACACGGCCCAGAATCAGACCAAACGGAATCGCTCCGATAAAGAACGAGACCACGGCGCAGATGGCAGTCAGAAGAATCGGATTATGCATCCTTTTGCTCCTTCTTCCTAAAGAAGAGTCGAATGGGCGTGCCGGCGAAGTCGAAGGTCGAGCGCATGCGGTTCTCCACGTAGCGCTGGTAGGTGTCGTTGACCAGGTCGCTGTGATTGACGAAGAACGTGAACGTCGGCGGGTTGACGCCCGTCTGGGTCACGTAGTGCATGCGCAGGCGGCGCTTGCCGTCTACCACGGTGTGGCCAAACTCGCGCAGGTCGGTGAGGAACGTGTTGAGGCGCGAGGTGCTGATCTTTTGCGAACGCGTCTTTTCGGCGGCATCGACCATCGCCCAGATCTTCTCGACGCTGCGGCCGGTCAGGGCAGAGATGCGCAGGTACTGGGCCCAGGGAGCCATGACGCCCAGACGGCGGTCGATGGTCTCCATGCAGGCCTCGCGCTTACGGTCGTCGTCGAGCAGGTCCCACTTGTTGAGCAGCACGACGATGGCGCAGCCGCGTTCGATGGCGAGGCCCATGACCTTCTGGTCCTGCTCGGTAACGCCCACGGAGGCGTCGACGACAAGCAGCGCCACGTCGGCGCGATCGATGGCGCGCAGGCCGCGGACCATGGAGTAGTACTCGATGTTCTCGTATACGGTGCTCTTCTTGCGAATGCCCGCGGTGTCGACCATGCGGTAATGCTTGCCGTTGCGCTCGACGACGGTATCGATGGCGTCGCGCGTGGTGCCGGCGATGTTCGAGACGATGGAGCGGTCGGCACCCAGGATGCGGTTGAACAGCGAGGACTTACCGGCGTTAGGGCGGCCGATGATAGCGACGTTCAACGCATCGGGGAACTCATCGGCGACCTCGTCCTCTTCCTCGGGGAGCAAGGCCACGATGTCGTCGAGCAGGTCGCCCGTGCCGTGGCCATGCAGGGCCGACAGCGGCGTGGGCTCACCGATGCCGAGCGAATAGAACTCCCAGATGCTGTCGTTCTCGCGATCGGGGTTGTCGAGCTTGTTCACCAGCAGAAAGACCGGCTTGTCGCAGCGCTTGAGCATGCGGGCGACCGACTCGTCCTCCTCGGTGACGCCGGTGCGGCCGTCGACCACAAATAGGATGACGGCAGCTTCCTCGGCTGCGGCAAGGGCCTGGTCGCGGATGGATGTGGCAAAGACGTCATCGCTCTTGAGCGGCTCGATACCGCCCGTGTCGACGATGGTGAACTCGCGGCCGTTCCAATCGGCCGTGTGATACGAGCGGTCGCGCGTGACGCCGCGGGACTCGTGGACGATGGCGTCCGAGGTCTGGGCCAGGCGGTTAACGAGCGTGGACTTGCCCACGTTGGGGCGTCCGACGACGGCGACGATAGGTTTCATCTGCTCTCCTTTAATGGGTAGGGTCAGTGGAATTAGTAGAGTCGGCAGGCACAATGCCAAGGATGTGCTCCAGGGTATCGAGCAGCTCATGCGGCATGGTCGACACCACATGAACCTCGGCGCCGCGACTGGTAAGGCTTGCGAGTAAATCGTCACGATGATACTCGTCAAGCGTCATGCCGTCAGCGTTGAACATAAGCTTAGGCACAAAGAGCATAACCCCCGACAGATCTTGCGGCAGCTGCTCCAGGATGTCGCTCGCGACGATGAGGCCGGTCACGTCCACGTTGCCGCCGAAGTAGCGGTTTTTGATGGCCGTGACGGTGCCGGAAAGGCCCTGTGGAGACTCCACGAAGCGGGCCACGGTATCGCGTGCGCTGGCGCCCGAGAGGCACAGCAGACGCTGGCCACGGGCGGCGATTGCCTCGCGAACGCGGCGCAGGCGTTCGGCATCGGCGGACAGCACGTCATCGGTCTCGTCCAGATACGAGCGGATCATACCGATACCGTCGTAGTACTGTGGGTAGCCGTCGTAGAAATCGGCCTCGGGAGGCTCGATGCCGGCGTCCAGATAGAACTCGTCGCTCATCTGGAAGGTGTGGCGGCCAAAACGCTCGTAGGCGCGGTCCTGGAAGGGGCGGATCATGGCGATAGTCTCGCGCGCCAGCTCGGGCTTGTCGCTGTAGGACCAGCTAAAGCGATTCTGGTGCTTAGTAAAGCCCAGAGGCACAATGCCCAGGCTGGTGATTTGCTCGTGCTCCTCGCAAAAGCGCAGGGTCTTTTCCAGCTCCTCGCCGTCATTCATGCCGGGGCACAACACGATCTGCGCGTGAATCTCGATGCCGGCGGCCATGATGGCCTCGAGCACATCCATGCCGCGCTGGGCGTTGCGGCCCATCATGCGTCGGCGGACATCGGGGCTCACGGCGTGGACCGACACGTTCATGGGGCTCATGTTGCGTTGGATGACGTTTTGCACGTCCTCGTCGGTGAGGTTCGTGAGCGTGACAAAGTTGCCCTGCAAAAAGCTCAGACGATAGTCGTCGTCGCGGATGTAGAGCGTGGAGCGGCCGCCCTTGGGCAGCATGGTCATAAAGCAGAACACGCAGGCGTTCACACAGGTGCGCATACCATCGAAGATGGGGCCGTCGAACTCCAGACCCCAATCCTCTCCGGGAAATCGATCGAGCTCCACGGGGGTGACGGTGCCATCGCGCGGGTCGAAAACCTCGATGTCGACCGTGTCGTCGTCTGCCTCCCAGAGCCACACGATCATGTCGGTAAGCTGCTCGCCGTTGACCGTGAGCACGCGCATGCCCGGCTCGATACCCACATCCCATGCGGGCGATTCGGGACGCACGTTCTTAACGAGCGCGCCCTCACCCGGCTCGGGGTCGCGGCTGCGCCCGTAATCGGCCACCTCGGCGGCGTATGCGGGTACGGTCTGGTCCATGGTTAGCAGCAAAGCTCCTTGATGCGCGTGACGGCGCGTTCGATGTGTTCTTGCGGGGTGGAGGCTCCGGCGGTGATACCGATGTGGTGAGCGTCGGTAAACCACGCGGCCTGGAGCTCGGAAGTTTCCTCGATGTGATACGTGCGCTCGCAGGCGTCTGCGCAAATCTGCGCCAGGCGGCGGGTGTTGCCCGAATTCTTGCCGCCCACGACTACCATGCAGTCGCAGCGGTTGGCAAGTGCGGCTGCTGCCTGTTGACGCTCACTCGTGGCGGCGCAGATGGTGTTGATCACACGCAGCTCCTGCACGCGCGGGGTGATAGCTGCCACGACCTCGGCGAGGTTCTGCGCGGTCTGGGTGGTCTGCACGACGAGGCCTACCTTGCCCTTGAGCGACAAGGCATTGGCGTCGGCGGCACAGCTCACGACCTGTGCATCTTTGCCGGCGTGGCCAAGAATGCCCTCGACCTCGGGGTGACCCGGCTCGCCTACGACCACCACGCGGTAGCCCTCGCGCACCAGGCGCTCGGCTGCCATATGGACTTTCTTCACGTAGGGGCAGGTGGCGTCGACCACGTTTAGGCCGCGCTTGCGGGCAGCATCGATTACCTGCGGCACCACGCCGTGGGCGCGGATGATCACGGTGCCGGTTGCGGCGTCATCCAGGGTTTCGGCCAAGCCAACGCCTGCCTCAGCGAGCTCGCGTACCACGATGGGGTTATGAATGAGCGGACCCAAAGTATGGACCTGAGTGCTCTCCCCTGCCTGCGGCGCGGCGGCCAGCGCCATATCGAGCGCACGCTGTACGCCGTAGCAGGTGCCGGCGTGGGCTGCGATTTCGATTGTCGGCGCGGTTGCCTGGTCGGACGTAGCCGCGGCGGTGTTCGTCACGTTCTCGCTCATGGCTAGAACCTGCCCGGATGCTCGGCGCACAGCTCGTCTCGCATGGCGTAGACGCGGTTCATGGCCTCGGATTCAAACCAGGCCAAGCGCTCCGTGCGTTTAAGCCCGGCCGGTGCGTCGGAAAGTGAGACGGCCTTGCCGGCGCGGATCCAGCACTTCTTGGGACGCATGATCTTTTTGCCCGAGGGCGTGATGTCGGACCAGCCGCAGATGGCGAGCGGGTTAACGGGCGCCTTGCCCATCTGAGCGATGAGCGCAAAACCGCCGTGGACCTCGGGCTTGATCTCGCGTGAGCGGATGCGCGTGCCCTCGGGGAAGATCAGAACGTCCTCGCCGCGCTGCAGCGCATGCTGGGCGGCGCGCAGGCACTTCATATCGGCAGTACCACGCTCCACGGGGATGCCGCCTACGCGGCTAAAGGCCCAGCGCACAATCTTGCTCTTGGCGAACTCGGACTTAAAGATGGGACGAATGCGGCGCCCCCCAAAGAACAGCGCCGTCTCCACGGCCAAGAGCTCGGCCATCGAGGTGTGGTTGCAGATGACCACGCTTCCGCGGCCTTCCTGGCGCTCAAACAGCAGATCGGCGTCCTCGACCTTCCAGCGCCACATGAGCTTGGAGAAGGCCCAAAGGATGGCCATGACTACGACGACGGTGCCGCGAATGAGCGCTGGGAACTCTGCGTAGGGGGCGTTGTAATAGTCCTCGGGCGTCTGCTTAAACAGGCGCATGGGCTACCTCCTTTGGTTAATGAGGTCCTCGATTATCGAGACGACCTCGTCGATGGTGTGGGCGGTGGAGTCGACGTGCACGGCGTCCTCGGCGGGCACGAGCGGGGCGACCTCGCGGCTGCTGTCGAGCTTGTCGCGCTGCTTAAGGGCGTCGAGGGTCTCGTCGACCTCGGCCTCGAGCTGCTCGGACGTGAGCGGCTGGGC
The DNA here is from genome assembly GCA_036550475.1 of Collinsella sp. Lineage (GTDB taxonomy): Bacteria > Actinomycetota > Coriobacteriia > Coriobacteriales > Coriobacteriaceae > Collinsella. The sequence continues at coordinate 16,160 of JAXKGH010000105.1, forward strand.
ATCGTTTTGGTGGCGCTGAAGCACGCGGCGGCGGGCGCGCTCGCGCGGGTCGGCTGTCAGGAAGATCTTGACCTGCGCGTTAGGGAACACGACGGTTCCGATGTCGCGACCCTCGGCTACGATATCGCGGTCCTCGGCGGCACGGCGCTGATGGATGAGCATGGCGGCGCGCACGCCCGGATAGGCCGAGACCTTGGACACGTTGGCGTCGACCTGCGGGGTGCGGATGGCGGCCGAAGCGTCCTGGCCGTCAATGGTCAGGCGCGTGTCCTCGCCGGTGCCGTTGGTAAAGCGGATCTCGATCTGCTCGGCGAGGGCGTCGATGGCCGCCTCGTCGTCCAGGTCGATGCCGCGGTCGAGCGCGGCGAAGGTGACGGCGCGGTACATAGCGCCCGTGTCGAGCTTGTTAAAGCCCAGCTGGCGGGCGATCTCCTTGGCGATGGTGGACTTGCCGGATCCGGCGGGGCCGTCGATGGCGACGATCATGCAATGCTTCCTTTCGATGATGGACGTGCTGGTATGGTTCGCGGGCGTTGGGGCGCGGCGGGTTGCCTAGCCCGTGTATCGCTCGCGGTAGGTGTTGCGCTTGGGTGCGGAGCCGTGGCTGCCGTGGTGACGCGTGCGGCTGGCGGGCGTGTCTTGGGGCTTGTCGCCGTTGCGCTTGGCGCTCGCCTGCTTAGGCGGGATGCCACCGCTTTTGAGGATCTGCACCTCGCGGTCGGTGAGCTCGCGCCACGAGCCCTTGGCCACGCCCTCGAGCTCAAGGCCGGCAAAGTTGCAGCGATGCAGACGGATTACCGGATGGTGAATCTTGCTCAGCATGCGCTTGACCTGGTTCTTGCGGCCCTCTCGAATGATGACCTCCACGGCGATGGTGCCGGGCTTGACGCCTTGCGGAGCCACGGCCACGGCCTCGCGCGCGTTGATGACGCGGCAGATTGCTGGCTGGCATAGGCCGTCGTCGAGCTCGATGCCACGGCGGAGCGGTTCCAAGTCTCGATCGGTCAGTTGGCCATCCACGAGTGCCTGGTAGGTCTTATAGACATGCTTGCTGGGATGCAGCAGGTCCTGCGAAAGGTCGCCGTCGGTCGTGAAGAGCAACAGTCCCGTGGTGTCGCGGTCCAGGCGGCCCACCGGAAAGAGCCCCGGAAAGCGGTCGCGCGGGACCAGGTCGGCCACACAAGGGCGCTCCTGCGGGTCGCTCATGGTGGTGAGGTAGCCGGTCGGCTTGTAGAGCATCAGGTATACGGCGCCCTGGTCGAGCTTGACGGGCATGCCGTCGACCTCAATGTGATCGTGGTCGACATCGACCTTGGTGCCCAGCTCGGTCGCGACCTGGCCGTTGACGGTCACGCGGCCAGCGGTCATCAGGTCCTCTGAGCCGCGACGGCTCGCCACGCCCGCGCGTGCCAAAAAGCGCTGCAGGCGCATGGTGTGCGGGTAGACGGACACCGCGTCGCCTACGGGCGCTGCGGTGTCCGTGGCGCTTGCGACGCGCGTCTCCCCTGCTTCGTTAGTCCTCGTCATGTATATCCTCCGAGGTAGCACCTGTGAGCAGAAGCTCCTCTTCATCGGTGTCCTCAACATCGGTATCGATCAGTTCGCGCTCTTCGTCCAGATCTTCGGCCTGTTCCTCGAGCGTAGACTGAATGCTGCGGCCGCTCAGGCGCTCGCGGATAAACTGGCGCGACTGCTCGTCGGGGGCAAACTGCTCCAGATCGGGCAGGTCGCGGGTGGAGCGCAGACCGAACTTTTCCAAGAAGGCGTTGGTCGTGCCGTAAATGATGGCCTGACCGCGCTGGGGGTCACGGCCGAGCTCGCGCACCAGACCCTTGTCCACGAGCGACGCGATGACGCCGTCTGAGTTGACGCCGCGGATGCCCTTGACCACCTCGCGCGTTACGGGCTGGTGGTATGCGATGACGGCCAGGGTTTCGAGCGCCGCCTGGGACAGCTTTTGCGTGTCCCAGCTCAACACATAGGCCTCGACCACGTCGTGGTAGGCGGGGTGCGTGAACAGGCGCCAGCCGCCGGCGACCTCGCGCAGCTGAAAGCCGCGGTTGGCCTCCTCGTACTCAACCTTGAGCTCGGCGAGCAGCGACGCGCACTCGCCGGGGGCGATATCCAGTGCGCCGGCCAGCGCGGGCGCACTCACTGGGTCGCTTGACACCAGCAGCAGCGCCTCGAGGGCGCCTTTGAGGCTGTTTGCCTCCAGCGTGGAAAGGGTTGACATGGTTGCGGCTCCTATTCGGTGAGCTCGGGGCCCTCGCCGGGCACATAGGCCTCGGCGCCTTCGACGCGGTTGATACGGATGGTTCCAAAGATCTCGTCCTGGCTCAGCGTGAGCGAGCCGCGCTTGGCGAGCTCAAGCATAGCTAGGAAGGTGACGACGAGCTGCTCGGTGGTGGCATCGCCGTCCAGTAGCTCGCGGAAGGTGCAGGTTTGGTGCGCCATGGTAAAGCGGTCGACTGAGGCCACCGTCAGGTCGAGCGGAACGCGATGGGGTGCCACGTGCTCGGCCTCCAGCAAGAAGGTCTGTCGCTTGCCGTCCAGGTCGGCGCAGATGACGGCGAGACCGCGCAGGGTGATGCCGGCCAGATAGTCGGGCATTAGGCCCAAAAACTCCGGGTCGGGACCGGCCACACGCGGGTGCATGCGGCTTTCGGCCTGCATGCGAGCACCGAGGGCCGCCGCCGCGCCCTTAAACTGCTTGTAGGCAATCAGGCGCTGGATCAGGACCTCGCGAAGGGCGTCGCCGTCGAGCGTACTGAGCTCCTCGAGGTCTTCGTCGAACTCGTCATCGTCGTCATCGACTTTGCGCGGGGCCTCCTGCGGTACCAGAGAGGCGGCCTTGATGTCCAAAAGGGTTGCCGCGACCAGCAAAAAGTCGCTCGCCACGTCTAGGTCCAGCGCCTCGATGCGCTCGGCCTCGGCCAGGTATTGCTCGGCCACCTCGCTGATCGAGATGGCGCCGATATCTACTTTTTGGCGGGTTACCAGCTGCAGCAGCAGGTCGAACGGTCCGCTGTAGACCTGCGTCGACACGCGATACGACATCTTCGACCTCCTTTGACGGCGCCTTCGCGGCGCGGTTTGGGTGCATGTTTCGACCGTTTTGTATGGTCGACCTGTTAGTCTACCTTAGATGCCGGCGATTGCGAAGTTGAGCAGCTGCTCGGCCAGCGGATACACGGTAACGTCGAAATAGCGGCCGATCGCATCGATGCCGGTCCACATGGGCAATAGGTACAGCACCAGGATGAGGATGGGCATGGCGTATTGCTGCAGACGGTAGTAGTTGGCGAGCGCCTTGCCTTTGAGAAACGGGACGACGATCGACGAGCCGTCGAGCGGCGGGATCGGGATGAGGTTGAAGAACGCGAGTGACAGGTTGACCACGATAAACGTGGCGCCGAAGTTCATGATCTGCGATGCCACGGCAAAGGACATGCTGGTGTAGAGGTTGCCGTATGTCGCGTGCATGAGTGCTGCAGCGAGACACGCGAGTGCAATATTCGACGCGGGGCCGGCCGCGCTCACCAGGACCTCGTCGCGCTTGGGGTGCTTGAGGTTATTGAGGTAGACGGGCACGGGCTTGGCGAAGGCAAATACCGGGCCGCCGGCGGCAAGCATGAGCAGCGGCAAGATGATGGTGCCAAACGGGTCGATATGGTTGAGCGGGTTGAGCGAGACACGACCGCGCGAACGGGCCGTCTTATCGCCGAGTGCCCAGGCCGCGGCGGCGTGCGCACTCTCGTGGATCACGATGCCGACGATGACGGCGACCGCGCTGGCGAGCAGGTTCATGAAGTAGCTGCTGGACATAACAATCCCCTAGCGGACGCGGCGCGAGGCGCGCGTGAGCAGGTAGTCGGCCACAAACAGGATGACGGCCACGATGGCGTAATCTAAGCGGAACACGCCGCCAAAGGGCGAGGTGATGACGCCGTAGCCGGCGATGGCACTCGGCAGTGCGCGCGAAAGCTCAACGACAAAGCCGACGATCTGCAGCTTGGCGGTCAGGCCGCTAAAGCACAGTAGCACGGTCATCGCGCTCATAAAAATGCCGCAGATGCGACAGGCGATGGCGATGATGCTCATCGCCACGGCAGCGGCCTTACGAGAGTTCACGCGCGGTCTCCTCTTCGATCTGGGTGGAAAGCTCCAGCCATTCGTCCTCGAGCTTGGGCAGCTCTTGCTTAAGGCCGTTATATTCCCCCAGCGCGGCGTTGAACTTGTCCTGATCGGCATAAAGCTCTTCGCTGGCCATCAATTCCATAAGCTCGTCATAGCGGGCGCGTTTTTTATCGAGTTCCGTCTCGATCTTCTTGAGCTGGTTGCGCACGCCCTTGAGCTTTTTGTTGAGTGCGGCGCGGGCCTGGGCCTCGGCGCGCTTTTGCTCCTTGGTCTTTTTGCCCTCGGCAGGTTTGGGGGTGGCGGCGGGCGCATCGGGCTGGGCCGCGGCGACCTTGGCGGACTTGGCCGTGGCCGGTGCGCTCTCCCCTGCCGCCTCGGCGGCGGCGCGGGCCGCGAGGTCCTCGCGCTTGTAGAGGTAGTAGTCGTAGTCGCCGTCATAGACCGTGACCTTACCATCGCGGATGTCGATGATGCGGTTGGCCACGGCGCGTACCAGGTGCTCGTCGTGGCTGATCAGCACGATGGTGCCGGGGAAGTTTTGCAGGGCGTTCTCGAGCATGTCCACCGAGTCGATGTCTAGGTGGTTGGTGGGCTCGTCCAGGCACAGGAGCGCCTC
>JAXKGH010000106.1:0-12338 GCA_036550475.1 Collinsella sp.
TATCAGGGCGCGGGAAAAACAGTCTGCGTACCTGGACTTAATTGCTATTCGTGCCCCGCGGCATCGGGTGCGTGCCCCATCGGGTCGTTCCAGTCGGTGGTAGGTTCATCCAAGTTCAACTTTTCTTACTATGTTACCGGTACGCTCATTTTGCTCGGCGTGCTGCTGGGACGCTTTGTATGCGGCTTTCTGTGCCCGTTTGGCTGGCTGCAGGAGCTGCTTCATAAGATTCCCGGCAAAAAGTTCTCCACGAAAAAGCTCAAGCCGCTCACGTACATCAAGTACGTCGTGCTGTTGTTTGCCGTGGTGCTGCAGCCCGTCTTGGTGGTTAACGACGTGGGCATGGGCGACCCGTTCTTTTGTAAGTACATCTGTCCGCAGGGTGTGCTCGAGGGCGCCATTCCTCTGGCCATTGCCAATGCCGGCATTCGATCTGCGTTGGGACAGCTCTTTACTTGGAAACTTGCCGTTCTCATTGCCGTGGTAGTGCTGAGCGTTTTGTTCTACCGCCCCTTCTGCAAATGGATTTGTCCACTCGGCGCATTCTATGCGCTCATGAATAGGGTGTCCCTACTGGGGATTCGGGTTGACGCATGCAAATGTGTCTCGTGCGGCAAGTGCTCAAAGGCTTGTCAGATGGACGTTGATGTGGTCCGCGCGCCCAATCATGCCGAATGCATCCGGTGCGGAAAGTGCATCGGGGCCTGTCCCGTCGATGCCATCAGCTATCGCTATGGCCTGGATGTGTCGGCGGAAAAGCTTCCCTTGCCCGCCGATAAAAAGTAAACAAGCTTCGACAAAACGGAGGAATGACTATGAAGCTTTCTAAGATTGCGGCCCTGTTTATGGTGCCGGTATTGGCCTTGTGCCTTGTGGCATGTTCGGCGCCCGGTGGCAATGCGAGCGAATCTGCGGGCTCCGATCCAAAGATCGCGGAACTCACTGCGCAGAAGCCGACCAATGCCGACGAGGCCGCCGAGCTGTATGCGAAGCTCATGAAAAAGGAGAACGATATCCTTTCGAGTGATAACGCGCTGTGGGAAAAGGTATTCAATGCGGCAAATAAAGACTCGGCAATGATTGAGGACGGCAGCAATTACGGCGATTTCCTGCTCAAGACCATCGATGGTGCCAAGGATGAGTTCACGGCGGATGAGCTTAAGACGCTCAAGGCCGGTGCACAGCAGATCAAGGAGATCGAGGACAAGCTCGAGAGCCTGGAGAAGGAGTTCCCCGGCTGTGGAAGCACGCTGAGTGCAGGCGAGAGCGTCGACGCTTCGACCGCTGGCATGACGGCTGGTGCCAATGCTTCGAGCGAGGCGACGAAGTTCCCCAGCTTTACGGGCAAGGACCTGGATGGCAACGACGTGAACAGCGACGAGCTGTTCTCTAAGAACAAGGTCACCGTCATGAACTTCTGGTTCACTACTTGCAAGCCGTGCGTGGGCGAGCTGGGCGATCTTGAGAAACTGAATCAGGAGCTTGCCAAGAAGGGCGGCCAGGTCGTGGGCGTCAATTCCTTTACGCTCGATGGCAACAAGGGCGAGATTGCAGATGCCAAGGACGTGCTGAGCAAGAAGGGCGTGACGTATAAGAACGTCTGGTTCAAGTCGGATAGCGAGGCCGGTAAGTTCACGTCAAATTTGTTCTCGTTCCCGACAACGCATGTCATCGATCAGAATGGCAACATCGTAGGGGAGCCCATCGTGGGAGCCATCAGCTCCGCCGAGCAGCGCGCAGCACTCGACAAGCTTATCGACCAGGCGATTGCGAATGGCGAGCAGTAAAAAACACGTAAAGCATCGCGAGGATCGTGTGTCGCTGTGCGGAGTAGTCCGCTGCCTTTCAAGATAATCTCCACCATATAGAGGCCCCACTTGGGGCCTCTTTTTTTGGACGCCGTTCCGTTCGTTTTTTGATGCGGTTCCCTACATTCCTCACTGGTGTCGGTGAAAAATGGGGATAGAGTAGGACAAACGCGTCGAATACGAACGGTGGAGGAGAGCGGGCAAGTGCGCCCGTGCAGGAGAGGTTGCCGTCCATGCTGGAGCTCAAAGGCATTTGCAAAAGGTACGTTACGCAGTCGTTTACGCAGGTGGCGCTCGACAACGTAAGCCTGTCTTTTCGCGATAACGAGTTCGTGGCCATTCTGGGTCCCTCAGGCTCGGGCAAAACGACGATGCTCAACGTTATCGGTGGGCTTGATCATTTCGATTCTGGCAACCTGCTGATCGACGGCATCTCGACCAAAGATTTTCACGATCGCGATTGGGATGCCTACCGCAACAACCGCATTGGCTTTGTGTTCCAAAGCTATAACCTCATTCCGCATCAGACCATTTTGGAAAACGTGGAGCTGGCGCTCACGCTCACGGGCGTGGGGCATGCCGAGCGCCGTCAGCGTGCGCGCGAGGCGTTGGAGAAAGTCGGCCTGGGCGAGCACGTTAACAAGCGCCCGGGTCAGCTTTCGGGCGGACAGATGCAGCGCGTGGCCATCGCCCGCGCCCTGATTAATGATCCCGAGATTGTGCTGGCAGACGAGCCGACCGGCGCTTTGGATTCAACGACATCCGTACAGGTCATGGACCTGCTCAAGGATGTGGCGCGCGACCGCCTGGTCATCATGGTCACGCACAATCCCGAGCTGGCGTACCAATATGCCACGCGCATCGTCAATCTGGCGGACGGCAAGATCACCGACGATTCCGACCCCTTCGATGTTGCCAAGGCCGCGCGTCGCGAGGCAAAGCCTACGCGCAAAACCTCGATGAGCTTTGTGACGGCGCTGGGGCTTTCTGCCCGAAACCTCATGACCAAGAAGGGCCGCACGGCCATGACTGCCTTTGCGGGCTCGATTGGCATTATCGGTATCGCGGCGATTCTGGCGCTGTCCAACGGCGTAAACGGCTACATCAAAAAGGTCGAGGAGGATACGCTCTCGAGCTACCCGCTCACCATTTCCAAGCAGGATTACGACCTGTCGTCCATGATGGGCGGTCAGGGGGCCACGGGCGACGATACGTCCAAGAGCGAGGATTCGTCCGACGACAGTGCCGGCGGCAAGGCTCAGGGAACCGATAAGATTCCCGTGGTTACGGCCGTAAAGGATATGTTTGCGAGCGTTAAGTCTAACGACATGACGAGCTTTAAGGCATGGCTTGACGACGGTGGCGACGGTATTGACAAAGAAGTCAATGCTATCCAGTACGGCTACGGTGTATCGCCGGTTGTCTATCGTGCCGGCAAGGGCGATGAGAAGCCTGTCCGGCTGGTGCCCAACGCCATGACCGAGGCCATGAGCGGAGGCGCGAGCTCGGCGGCAACGGTGAGCATGGAATCCATGGGAACCTCGGTCTTTAACGAGATGATTGACGACCAGCGCCTGCTCGACAGCCAGTACGATGTCGTCGCCGGTCATTGGCCTACGTCTGCTAACGAAGCCGTGATGGTGCTTTCGAGTCGCGGCACGGTGGGCGACTACACGCTCTACAGCATCGGTGCGTTGGATATCAATGAACTCAACGATCTGGTTAACAGCGCCATGACGGCTGACGGTGGGGTCGAGACGCCCGAGACCGGCGCCGACTTTACCTACGACGATGCGCTGTCCACGACGTTTAAGGTGTTGTCGCCGGCCGATGCCTATCGCAAAAACGAAGAGACCGGCATGTGGACTGACATGTCTGGCGACACCGACTTTATGGCCGCCAAGGTTGCCGACGGTATCGACGTGCACATTGTGGGCGTGGTGCGACCAAACGAGACGGCCAACGCGAGCGCGTTGTCCCCGGGCATTGCCTACACTCATGCGCTGACTCGCCAGCTTATGGAGCGCGCCGCCGATTCGCAGATTGTGCAGGAGCAACTCGCCCACCCCGAGACGGATGTCTTTACGGGCAAGTCTTTCGATGAACTGCAGGGCGAGGCCAAGCAAGGCGTGGATTTGGGCAGCATGTTCAGTGTGGACGAGGCGGCGCTCAAGAGCGCGTTCTCGTTCGATGCGTCTGCGCTCTCGGGTGTTGCCGGCGGTATGGACCTGTCGGGTCTTGATTTGTCCGGGCTGGATATTGACCTTTCGGGCGTTGGTAGGGACATCGACTTCAGCGACATCATGGCCAAAGCGCCAACCCCAGATTTCTTGGGCGTCTTTGACGGTCTGGAACTCACGCCCGAGCAAATGCAGCAGGTGGGAACGCTTGCCAACCAGCTGTTTGAGGGCTTTTTGCAGTCTGATCAGTTTAAGGCGCTGACACCCGATGATCTTAAGGACGCGTCAAAGCTTGCCGCCGCGTTCTCGACGTATCTTGAGAGTGATACGGCAGCCCAGCAATACCTGGCTCAGCTCAAGGCACTCGGTGGCGATGCCCTGGCCGAGCGCCTGCAGCGGGCGATGACCGACTATGTGCAAAAGCAGCTGGCTCCGTATCTGCAGCAGGCTATGGATCAGATGATGAAGTCGATCAGCGATCAGATTGCGGCGACGGTGTCAGCTCAGCTCAAGGCAGGCGCAGCAGGGCTCATGGGCCAGATGGCGACGCGGATGTCGTCGAGTTTTGCTAGCTTGGCGAGCGCCATGCGCGTGGATGCGAGTGCCTTTGCTCATGCCATTCACTTCAACATGGACGCCGAGGACCTGAGCTCGCTCATGATGAGCTATGCCAAGGCGTCGAAGCTCACCTACGATAACAATCTGACCACACTGGGCTATGCGGACGAGGCCGACCCCATCTCGGTCAAGATTTTCCCGCGCGACTTTGAGGCCAAGGAGCGCGTACTCGATCACATCGATGCGTACAACAAGCAGGTCAAAGCCGCTGGCCATGATGAGCAGGCAATTTCGTACACCGACTACATGGGCATCATCATGGGTTCGGTGACCGACATCGTGAACACCATCAGCTTGGTGCTCATCGCGTTTGTGAGTATTAGTCTGGTGGTGAGCTCCATCATGATCGGCATCATTACCTACATCAGCGTGCTGGAGCGCAAAAAGGAGATTGGCATCCTGCGTGCGATCGGCGCGTCGAAGCGTAACGTGGCCAACGTATTCAATGCCGAGACCTTTATCGAGGGCCTTATCGCCGGCGTCTTTGCCATTGTCGTCGTGGTGGCCGTGAGCTTTCCGGTTAATACTTGGGCGCTTGCTGCCAAACAGGTACCCAACCTGATGAGCCTGCCCGTGCAGGATGCGCTGGTGCTCATTGCAATCTCGGTGTTACTGACGGTCGTTGCCGGCCTGCTGCCCGCCCGCAGCGCGTCCAGGAAGGATCCCGTGGAGGCCCTGCGCTCCGAATAATGTGACAAGGGGCGGTCCCTTTGTCACGTTGAGGGCCTTGCGGAATCGGGGTCTAATACTTTTTCGAGAAGTGAACGAGTCAAAATGGACCCCCGAAGCGTCGACACTTTTGAGATGCAATTTCCTGCGGTTTTGATTGTTGAATCCTGCGGTTTTGGTGTCAGAAAATGTCGATGCTTCGGGGGTCCAAATACAGCCGTTCACTTCTCGGAAAAGTATTAGACCTCGAGATATAGACGATGTTCGCGAGCGGCAATTAGATTGAAAGCCTCTAGTTCTTCTCTGCAGAGAGCATGAGCCTAATTTCCGGATGGGTGTATTCGTCGAATTCTTCTGCGGCCTCGGTGTCAAAGGTGTAGTACGACTTGATGGATTCGTCCTCCGTCTTGATGCTGATCTCCTCGTATAAGGATCCGGCTAAAAATGCCTGTTTAAATTCATCCGACAGGCTGCATGGCGTGAGGAGGCCCGGCGTGGCAACGGAAATGTCCAACCCGTTGAGCGGGGCGCAGAGCGTCGCGATATCCTGCTCGGCGCGGGAGAGGTTGTCTGCAAGGCTTGCCTCGGGGTCGATCTGACTGGTGTAATCGACGTCCGTGAGCATGCCGTCTGCATCAAAAGAAAGGTAGACATAGGCTGCTTGAGCGCCGAGGTCATTATCGCGCAGATAGCCGATAATGCGGTAGCCGTAGTCGTGATACGACTCGTATGGGTCGTCTGCCGCGACGCGTTCGCACACGGGCTCCAAGGCATCTTGCGCGATGGCGAGCTGCTCGGCGGCTGCAGCCTTTCTTGCCTGAAGCTCGTTATTTCCCTGGACAAACTGCGGGATGTAGACGCCAAGCAGCACAATGGCGGGCACTGCGATGAGCGCGATAATCTGTTTCTTGGCGCTCGGAATCGCAACGCCGTATGCGTTTGCCATGGCCTCGGCATTGCTCGAGGTTTCGGCCAGCACGTCTGCCGCCGTGGCGACTGCCCCTACGGCGCTGGCAACCTCGGCGGCACCGCCCAGGTTACGCACGAGATCGTTATCGCTGTTCTTGAGCAGGCGGCCGGCAGCTTGCGTGGCAAGCACGCCGGCGACCTCCGCGGAACGGTCCTTGTTGGTCTGGGCCACCGCAAGCCTGCTCTGCAGTCCCTCCCACTGTTTGCCCTGCATTCCAAAGCGCGGCGCAAGAGCGCAATAGCAAAAGATGGCGAGTTCGATTACGGTGAGTGCGATAGCGGTATATATGCCCGCGGGTTGGAATTCCTTTTGGTGGAACGCGATATCGTTGATCATTTGGAGCGGCAACATCAACAGGCATGCTACGAACGACATGACGAGTGCGGTCGCTGCGATTTTGGGGTATGTGCAGTACCGCTGGATGCGTTTCTTTTCTTGCTCGGTGAGCTGCTGCATGGGGCCTCGACTCTCATCGTTTTTCGGGGGCGATGCGCACACGCTCTTGAGTATAGATGAGTGGAGGATGTCTGTTGTTCATACATAGCGGTCAACAGCGTGCTGTTGGTGCTCGCTTGATCGTGGGCGCCATTCACCTTCGTTGCACAGCGACGACTGGTTGGCTGGTTGGCGTCAAGTAACCGCCTCCGCCTTGTGGGCCGCCTCAAGGACAAGGCATAATGCATGTGACAAAGGGGCAGTCCCTTTGCCGCATTGATCTGAGAGTAGATGTTGATGATTCTATCGTTGGCCCCCATGGAGGGGATTACCGGGCATGTGTTCCGTCGCGTGCATGCGGAGTGCTTCGGTGCGCTCGACTGCTATTACACGCCGTTTTTGCCGCCACCGCGGGTGGGAAACCGCTTTGGCGGCAAGGCGTTTAAGGAGATCGATCCTGCCAATAACCAGGGGCTTAACGTAGTGCCTCAGCTGATGTCCAAGAACGCGGACGAGTTTGTGTGGGCGGCACAGGTGCTCGCCGACATGGGCTATCGCGAGGTCAATCTCAACTTGGGTTGCCCCTCGGGGACGGTTGTCGCCAAGGGCAAGGGCTCGGGCTTTTTGCGCCACTTGGACGAGCTCGAAGTGTTCTTGAGCGATGTGTGCGAACGTTCGCCGTTGCCGGTGTCGATAAAAACCAGGCTGGGGCTGGAGAGCGACGACGAATACGAGCGCGTGCTCGATCTGTATTGCCGCATGCCGCTGGCAGAGCTGATTGTGCACCCGCGCGTGCAAAAGGACCGCTATACGGGCTCGCCGCGCAAGGAGTTTTATGGCGAGACGCTGGAGCGCGCGCCGTTTCCGGTGGCATACAACGGCGATATTTTTGATCTTGAGGACATGGATGCGCTGGTGGAGGCCTATCCCGGCACACGTCATGTAATGCTGGGGCGCGGCCTGCTCGCGAACCCCGCTCTGGCTCGCATGGTCAACGGCGGTCCTGCTGCCACGGCAGCCGAGCTGCAGCGTTTCCATGACACGCTGTTTGCTGCCTATGCAGAAGAGATTGGCGGTAACGCGGTCTTTCGCATGAAGGAGTGGTGGTTCTACGCCAAGTGCGCTTTCGCCGACCCCACTACCGTTCACAAGCTCGTACGTAAGACTAAAAAGGTCGACGAATACCGCGCCGCCGTCGAGCGCGTCTTTCGCGAGCAGCCGCTTGCGCCCATAGCCCGCTTCCACGGCTAGTTAGCCATTGGGGACGTTCTTTAACGACTAGTCATTTAAGAACGTCCCCAACGACTATGTAGCAAAAAGCTGTACACCAGCATCCAAAGATGTCGAAAATGTCGACTTTGGATGCTGGCGTACATGTTTGGGTTCGGCGGGGGAGCGGTGCCTAGGCAATCATTGCATCAAGTGTTATGAGTTCCCTGAGCCGTTCCGTGCGCGTTTGCCCATGGCGTTTGGCTTTTTCGTCAAACGCCTCAAGAACCGATTCGCCCACACGTGCCGACAAGACAGCGCTCGGCTCATCAGAGATCGGCGGCCTTCCCAGCTTAACGGTGCGGCCTTTCGGCCATTCATCTTTTTCGTAAGCTTCCGCGGCTTTCTCTAACTCTCCAGGGGCAAATCCCATCATTTTTTCAAGCTGCTCAGCATCCATGGCGCCTCCTATCGATCGACATAATGTCGAGCGCTGTTTCTCGGATTCCCTTTTTTGTATACAGTTTTGTAGACAAAAATACAAGCAGTTTATCGGGCTAATTAGCTTGTTTTGATCCGCCTGCTCGATAGGAAATGAGCATTGACGGCTTCGATACTCCTTTGCTTTTCAGCTTGGAATTTGGATGCTCGTTGAACTTCCGTAGGGGAGCGTTTTATTAAGCTATCGAGATTCTGGGCAGGAGCTCTCACCGGTCTTCGATAGTGGGACCAGCTTAATTCGCGACACAGTGTGTCGCGAATTGGAGTAGTCGTTGGGTGTCCTTCAATGGCTAGTCATACAAGAACGTCCAAGTGCCGGATTTTGTCATTTAGTGTCGTTCTCAGCGACTATTCTGGAGGGTCGTGGTCAAAAAAGGGCAAATATGAGTACTGTTGCAATTATGGTTGCATTTATTTTGCTATAAATAGTAGCTCCTGATGAGATTTGTTCCCATTAAGAGCTACGTTTATTGAACATATGAGGAGAAATAACCTCGTCTGCGGACGAGTGGAACGTTGAATAGTTCCTGAAATGATCAAAATTGCTGCTACTAAACAGGTAGCAGTACTCATATTTGCCCTTTTTTGACCATAGCTCCCTCGGAAACTCTTTCCCGAGGCATCAAGCAGCCATAATCCAAAGGTCGCCTCAAACAATTAGCCGGTTAAGAGCGTCCATGGCTACCCAAAAGTTGTACGCTAGCATCCAGAGATGTCGAAAAATGTCGACTTTGGATGCTGGTGTACATGTTTGGGTCGTATAGGTTGGGGCGAGCCGGTCGCAACGCGAGTGTTAGAGCAGGTTCTCCTGTGCCCACGCGATGATGTCGCTCGATTCGTAGAGTGGTTTGCCGTCGATGAACAGGCAGGGAACCTGGCGTTTTCCGCCGACGGCGATGAGCGTCTGCTCGGCTTCGGTATCGGTCGAGATATTGCGCTCGGGAATGGTCACGCCGTTATCGGCAAGGAAACGCTTGACCTTTATGCAATACGGGCAGCCGGTCATAACGTACAGCTCGAGCTCATGATCAGTAGCCATAGGTCTCCAATCGGTTGAGGTTTTGATTGAAATACCCAAAGCCGCCGCGGTCTATGCGCGCGTCAACGACGACTCGATGGCCTGTACCAGAAACGCCGTGGCTCCGGTGCCGCAGGGCTTGTCGTAGTAGTCGATAAAGCGCTGATCGGCAAGATAGCCGTGGGCGAGGCCCAGGTGTGCTTCGTCCTGGGGTTCGCGTCCCCAGTTGAGACCAATCCAACGACGATGCATCGCGACAAGCTTGCGAGCCTCGTTTCCGTCCGCATCGCCGTCACTCATGGCAATCGAGAGCTGACCCAGAATAGCGCGTTCAAGTTCCTTCATGTCGGTCCATGTCTGAGGATCCATGTCCAGTAACGTTTCGTTTGCTGCATCGATAGCCTCATCGCCATAGCGCGCCCGCGCCTCGGCGCCGTAGCGCTCTTCGTTTTCCTGCACGGTGTGCCAGCGCTCCAGTTGCGGCAGGACGGCGCCCATGAGCGAGACGGCTTCGTCGAGCGACATGCCGGTGTTTTGCGCCAGCCGCGGGGCACAATCCTCAATCATCGCCTCCATGGTGGTGTCGTAGGTGTACTTGCCGTGGTCGTAGCACCACTTGCAGTAATGGTCGGTCGTGGCGCCCGTGGCGTCGGTGCCGCAGTCGTCGGGCGTGAGTATCATGCCGCAGCTCTGGCAATAATGCTCGGGCATTTCGAGCAGGTGAGACAGGGGTTCGCCGGTTACGGCGGCGATGAGCTTCATCATGTCGATGCCCGGGGTGACTTCGCCGCGCTCCCAACGGCTGACGGCTTGGCGTGTGACGAAGAGCTTGGCGGCGAGCTGCTCTTGGGTAAGGTGATGGGCGCGACGGATGGCAATGAGCTTTTCTGCAAAGGCCATAGCGGCTCCTTTCTGCTGGTTGATAGCTTAAGCATACGCGGCGGCAGGCACCCTTCCAAGCAACCGTTGGTTGCACGACTGCGGACCGCGGCGAAGAATTGCGCGCAACGCCCCGCGCCTCCATGCCGTACAATGACCGGCATGGAACCTATCGCACACATACATACCGACCTGCCGCAGAAGTTCGGCATTCCGCGCAACAGCTTTTTGGCGCCCCATCTGCAGGGACGCATCGTTTTTGAGCCGGAATTTGCCTCCAATGCAGCGGTTGAGGGTTTGGACTCCTTCTCTCACCTGTGGCTGCTGTGGCGCTTCGAAAACGGAAAGCCCGGCGGCACGGCTAAGGACATAGCTGCCGATGCCAAGTCGCAGGACAGGTCCGGCACCAACGTCAAGTGGTCGAAGACCGTGCGCCCGCCGCGTCTGGGCGGAGCCGAACGTGTGGGAGTGTTTGCCACACGCAGTCCGTTTCGCCCTAACCCCATCGGGCTCACCTGCGTTAAGCTCGACCGCGTGGAGCTTACCGACGACGGCCCCATCATCCATGTGCTGGGGGCCGATCTGCGCGACGGCACGCCCATCTACGACATTAAGCCCTACATTCCGTTTGCGGACTGCCACCCGGATGCAACGGGCGGCTGGATTGAGGGTGCTCCGTGGCAAGAACTCGATGTTGAGTTTCCACAAGCGCTGCAGGATATGGTCCCGCCCGCAAAGCTCCCCGGCTTGGTCGAGGTCCTTCGCCAAGACCCGCGCCGCGCAGGCAGCAAGCACGAGCCAAACCGCGTTTATCACTTGGCTTACGCCGGGCTCGACATATCGTTTACGGTCGACGAAACCCAGCTAACCGTAGTCGCCGTCAACGACGCGCAAGACTACCCAGCCATTCGTCCGCATCCGTCAAATTAAGCGCCAAACTCCATGCCAAAATCGCCCGTGCTAGTGGACAATAACGCCTACCAAAACAATCACTTTGCACGGGAGTTCAGCATGAAATACGACTTTAGCTCGCTTATCGACCGCCACGGCATGGACTCCATCGCCGTTGACTCTTGGGGCGAGATCCCCGGCATGGCTCCGAACGCACCCGACGAGGGCTTCGACCGCATTCCCATGTGGGTGGCCGACATGAATTTCGCCACGGTGCCCACGGTCCAGGAGCACATCATTCAGCGCGCTCAGCATCCCATGTTTGGCTACTTTAACCCGCGCGCCGAGTACTTCGACCGCATCATCGAATGGCAGAGCCGCCGCAATGGCGTCGAGGGCCTGCGCCCTGAACATATCGGCTACGAAAACGGCGTGCTGGGCGGTGTCGTGTCGACGCTGCGCGCGTATGTCCAGCCGGGCGATGCAGTGCTGGTCCATAGCCCCACCTACATTGGTTTTACCAAGTCCATCGAAGCTGCGGGCTATCGCATTGTCCACAGCCCGCTTAAACTCGACGACCAGGGCGTGCGGCGCATGGACTTTGAGGACATGGAGTGCAAACTCGCCCAAAACCACATCCATGCCGCGGTGTTCTGCTCACCGCACAATCCCTGCGGCCGCGTATGGGAGCGTGACGAGATCGAGCGCGCCATGGACATCTACCGCCAGCACGATTGCGTGGTGATCTCGGACGAGATTTGGTCCGATATCATCCTGCCGGGACACAAGCATATTCCGACGCAGTCGGTAAGCGAGGACGCCCGCATGCGCACGGTTGCCCTCTATGCGCCCAGCAAGACGTTCAACCTGGCGGGCCTGGTCGGCAGCTACCACATCATCTATAACGAGACGCTGCGCGACCGCGTGTGCGCCGTGTCCAACAAGACCCACTACAACGAGATGAACGTCCTCTCCATGCACGCGCTTATCGGTGCCTACCAGCCGCAAGGCTACGAGTGGGTGGACGAGCTCAACCAGGTGCTTGCCGGCAATATCGAGTACTTCTGCGATTACGTTGACGAGCATTTTGAGGGCGTGTCCTATTCGCGTCCGCAGGGCACGTACATGGTGTTTCTGGACTGCACCGAGTGGTGCCGCGA
>JAXKGH010000107.1:0-14034 GCA_036550475.1 Collinsella sp.
GATGCTCTCCATTGGTTCATATGTGAAAGGAACGCAATATGGCAACCAAAGAAGAAATCTCGATGGTTGGATTCGAGATTGTCGCATACGCAGGTGACGCCCAGACCGATCTGCTTGCAGCGCTCGATGCTGCTCGCGAGGGCGATTTTGAGAAGGCCGAACAGCTGCACAAGGATGCCAGCGATGCACTTATCGGCGCCCACGACACGCAGACCAAGCTGCTTTCGCAGGAGGCCGGCGGTGGCGAGATGGAGATGACCTTCATCATGGCTCACGCTCAGGACACTCTCATGACCACTATGATCCTGGAGAAGCAGGCCCGCTTTACCATCGATGCCTACAAGCGCATCGCCGAGCTCGAGGCCAAGCTCGCCTAACGAGCCCTCACAACCAAGTCCCCTTCCAAAAGCTCTGCCGCTACCCGCGGCAGGGCTTTTTCTGTCCTCCTCCAAGTTGCGGTGAAATAGGGACTGAATAGGGGCCGACGGGCGCAAAACAATCCCTATTCCACCGCAACTCATCCGGAGATAGTCATTGGGGACAGTCTTGGTGCGCTCTGTTCGTCTTCCCGTTCGTTTTTTGCTCGGTGGGTATACTTCCTTTCGCATTAAGCCCCGGACTGAGGAGGTATCCAAATGCCGGATAACGGGTCAATACAAAAAAGAGACGCGCACGAGATGGCTCATGGGCGTCCTGTCCAGATAACCGAGCACACGACGGTAACCGAGCTGCAGCCCAGTCTGTCCGATGTCGTGTGCGCAAACAAAAAGCTGCAGATTGGCTTTATCGTTGCGCTCGTGGTACTGGCGCTGCTGTCGGGCTTTGTAGCTCGTCCGCATTTCGCCGATACCAAGACTTGGGACTCCACCATCGAGGTCATCGATCAAAAGAAGGGCAATGTTTTGGCGCTCACGACCTCGTGCGTCGCCCTATCTGCGGGTATCACTGCGCTGCCGGGCGATACGGGAACGCCGGTTGCCGAGCAGCTCGCGCAGCTTTCGGGTAACTTGGGCATCGTGCTTGCCGTGCTCTACCTCGAGAAATACCTGCTGACCATTTTGTGGTCGGTTGGCCTGGGCATCCTGATCCCGTTTGCGCTGGTGCTCCTTGCGGTGTCGCTCGGCATTCACGGGCGCTGGAGCACGAGCGCCGTCCTGCGCCGCGTGGCGACTCGCGTGCTGGTGGTCGCCACGATCGGCATGGCGTTGGTGCCTGCAAGCGTATGGGTGTCGCAAAAGGTCGACGAAACGTATCGAGTGAGCATCGAAGCGGCCGAGCAAAAGGCGGCCGACGCTGCGGGTACGGCAAATAGTGATAGCTCCAAAGCAAGCAAGAAAAAGACCGAGTCCACAGAGTCCAAGAACGTGCTTGAGCAGCTTGCCGACGGTGCCTCAAGCCTGGTCACGTCGGTAACCAGTGGTGCCAAGCAGATGACCGACGAGATCGTGCAGCAGGTGACCGACCTTATCGAAGGCGTCATCGTGATGATCGTGACCTCGTGCGTGATTCCATTGCTGGTGCTCGCGGCGTTTTTGTGGCTGGGGCACACCCTGCTGGGGATTGATATTTCCGGCCCGGCGAACTATTTGACGGGTCGCTTTCTGAGCGCTCCGTCCAAGCACGCCAAAAAGGGCGGGCAGTCCGAGTAGCTAAAACAGCTGTATATACCGGGGAATACCGCCGAAGGGCGGCCGAGACACGTTCTCGGCCGCCCTTTTGTTTGTTGAATACGTGGCAGGGTGGGCTTTCCCCGATTCCAAACGGTCAGCAATCATCCGCGAACGGTATTTGTTCAAAAAAGAACAAAGACAAACAAATAATTCTTGCAGTTGATGTTCGAATGTGTTCAAATAAACATGAACAGTGAAGAACCGCACATTCAGATGCCCGGACCTGAACGCGATTCAACACTTCCAAACAGAAACTACGCACCTGCGTATCTCTCAAGGAGGATGTCATGAGGGTTGTAATCGCTTCCGATGCCGACGGTATGTCGATGAAGGAGTCCATCAAGGAGATGCTCATCGCCGACGGTCACGAGGTCGTCGACTATTCTGAGACCCCTGCCGCGGACTTTGTCGATTCCGCGACCGCCGTTGCCAAGGACCTGCTGGAGCACAAGGATTCCCAGGGCTTCGCATTCGATAAGTACGGCGTCGGCTCCTATATGGCCGCCGTCAAGATTAAGGGCATGGTCGTCGCCAACATTTCCGACGAGCGTTCCGCTTACATGACCCGCGAGCACAACGGCTCGCGCATGGTCACCATGGGCCCGGGCGTTGTGGGCACCGAGGTCGCCAAGAAGATCGCCCGCGAGTTCCTGCGCGCCCAGTACGCCGGCGGCCGTCACCAGATCCGTGTCGACATGCTCAACAAGATGGCCTAACGAGAGCCACCGAGAACTCGAACTTCTACCTCAACTTGTGAATTCAGACGAAAGGACGTTCTGATGAAGAAGACCATCGCAATCGGTTGCGACCATATCGTTACGGACGAGAAGATCTATCTGGCCGACCGCCTGGAGCAGGCTGGCTACAAGGTGCTCGACTGCGGCACCTACAGCCACACCCGTACGCACTATCCCATCTACGGCAAGGCCGTGGGCGAGGCTGTTGCCAGCGGCAAGGCCGACTTTGGTGTGGCCCTGTGCGGCACCGGCATCGGCATCACCAACGCCGTCAACAAGGTCCCCGGCGCCCGTTGCGCCCTGGTCCGCGACATGACCTCTGCCCTGTATGCCCGTCGTGAGCTCAACGCCAACATCGTGGGCTTTGGTGGCAAGATCACCGGCGAGTTCCTGATGGCCGATATCATGCTTGCCTTCCTGGAGGAGCCCTACGAGAAGACTCCCGAGCACGATGCCCTGATCGCCAAGATCGATGCCTGCAATAAGGCCGACGCCGAGGCTCAGGCTGACCCGCACTTCTTTGACGAGTTCCTCGAGAAGTGGGACCGCGGCGAGTATCACGACTAAGGAGGTTACGCGGTTTTGCCAAACCGCGTAACGGGTCGACGCTGCGCGGCGCCCAGGCACCCCATCTCGCCGCTCAAACCGTCGCTCGCGTACATGAAGTACGCGTCGCTCCTCTTTCGCGGCGACCTGGGGCACCTGAGCGCCGCTCGCTGACGTTTGAGTGGCCTGTGAGATCGCCCCTGTTGTTGCGAAGTGTTCTGGTACGGCGAGCTGCTCCGATAACACGTTTGCTTGCTTGGCTTGAGTGCTTCGCTCTTGGCTGTACTTGGCGATTTGCAGCTTTTCAATTGACGGCTCGCGTTTCTGTGAGGGGGCGCGGGCCGGTTTTCTATCAGCCCTATTGACTTGGCGGGCTGTCGTAAGAAAGGGAAGGCTCCTATGGAGTTTGTTCTTGATAACGGTTCTATCCGCGTAGCACTGAGCACGGCTGGCGGATCGTTCACTTCTATTACGGCCAACGGCCGTGAGTACCTGTGGCAGGGCGATCCGGCGGTCTGGTCGGGCCAGGCACCCATTTGCTTCCCGATCTGCGGCGGCCTTCGCGACGGTCACGCAATGACCACGGGCGGCCGCGAGGTAAAGCTCGCCCGCCACGGTTTTGCGCGCAAGCAGGAGTGGAAGCTCGAGGAACAGAGCGACAACATGGTTGCGCTGAGCCTAAGCTCTGCCGACCATGCCGAGTTGCTCGAGCAGTACCCGTATCCGTTTAAGATCGTTGCTCGTTACACGATCGATTCGGAAAAGGTGAACGTGTCCTACGAGGTGACCAATGAGGGCACCGAGGACATGCCATTCTTTGTGGGCGGTCACCCCGGCTTTAAGTGTCCGCTCGACGAGGGCGAGTCCTATGACGACTATGAGCTCCGTTTTGAGCAGCGTGAGGCCACCGAGCTCTGTACTGCCGTTCCCTCGACGGGCCTGATTGATGTTGAGCATCGCAGCAAGAACCCGATGGTCGGCCACGACTTGCCGCTTACCCACGAACTCTTCGACTTCGCGGAGACCATCTTTGACGTGCTTGAGAGCCGCGTGGTTACGCTGACCAAGAAAACTGAGGACAAGGGCGTGCGCCTGACGTTCCCCGATATGCCGTACCTGATTGTGTGGAGCAAGCCCGAGGGCGACTTTGTGGCAGTTGAGCCGTGGGGCGGTCTGTCCACCTGCTCCGATGAGGACGATATTCTGGAGCACAAGCGTGGCTGCCTGGTGGCCAAGCCGGGAGAGACCGTCACCCGCGGCTTTGAGATCGAGATCCTTTAACGAGTTATCGTATGTTTGGGGCGGGTTATGCCGCCCCGGAACAGGAGTTCAACATGATTCTGACCGTTACCATGAACCCGTCGATTGATACGCGCTATCAGCTCGACAAGCTGATCATCGACGACGTGAACCGTGTGACGCCCGAAAAGACCGCTGGCGGTAAGGGCCTCAACGTGAGCCGCGTGCTGCTGCAGCTGGGCGACGACGTGCTCGCGACCGGCCTGCTCGGCGGCCACATGGGTGCCTATATGGCTGAGCTTATGGATGCCGACGGCGTCAAGAACGACTTTGTGCCCATCGCCGGTGAGACGCGTATTTGCCTGAATATTCTGCACGAGGGTAATCAGACCGAGCTGCTGGAGAGCGGCCCGCAGATCGCCCCGGCCGAGCTCGAGGCCTTTACGGCCAAGTTCGCCGAGCTTGCAGCGAAGGCGGACGTCGTGACGCTTTCGGGCTCGCTGCCGCGTGGCGTCGATGCCGGCTACTATGCCGAGCTCGTCAAGATCGCCGAGGAGGCGGGCGCCAAGGTGCTGCTCGATACCTCGGGTGCATCGCTGGAGGCCGCGCTGGAGTCCGACGCTAAGCCCGAGCTCGTAAAGCCCAATCTGACCGAGATTAACGGCCTGCTGGGTACGTCCTTTACGACCGATGATGTCGATGCCCTGCGCGAGGCGCTTGCCGCCGATGACCGCTTTGCCGGTATCCCCTGGGTTGTCGTTTCGATGGGCGCTGCCGGTTCGGTGGGCTTCCATGAGGGCCGTGCGTTCCGTGCCAAGACGCCCGCGATTGCGGCTGTGAACGCGACGGGTTCCGGCGACTCGACCATCGCCGGCTTTGCACATGCCATTGCTGCTGGTGCCGACGACGTCACGGTGCTCAAGACCGCCAATACCTGCGGCAAACTCAACGCCATGGATCCCAAGACCGGCCACCTGGTCATGGACCGCTGGGACGAGATCTACAACAGCGTTGAAGTAACTGAGCTTTAGGGTTACGCGGTTTTACCAAACCGCGTAACGGCTCGACGCTGCGCGGGCCGCATTTGGACAATCTGACGTTCAACTTCAAGGGCGCGACCAGAAGGTCAGCGCCCTTTCGTTTCACGTCACCTTGTCTCAAATGCGGCCCGCTCGCTGCCGTTGCCAAAACATCGGCGTTGCCTTGCTTCGGGAATGCGGCAGATAGGGACGTTCCTTTTTTGCCGGCAGTTTGGGACACTCCTTACGGGACACCCCCTCCACAGCGCCTATGCCAGCTTGTCGATTTGCCCAATCTCCCAGAGCGGAATGTTGACGAGCGTGCCCTCGTCTCTATATGCCGCTAACGATGTTCTCACGCAGCGCTCGAGCTTGAACTTCTCGCAGGCAATCCTCAGGCTCTTTGCTTTGAGGTTCTCTGCCGCCTTGACCTCGAGCGGAAGCACGGTCCCCGCATGGTCGATGGCAAAGTCAGTCTCTGCATTGCCGGAGGAGGATGACCAATACGCGGGAGTTTTGCCTTGGAGCAAAAGCTCCTGTGCGACGTATTGCTCGGTCAGCGAGCCTTTGAACTCCGTAAAAACAGCGGGCCCATTCAGAACAATGGCTGGCGAGAGGCCGGAGAGTGCTCCGAGGATGCCGGTGTCGTTGCAGAACAGCTTGAAGCCCGAGAGATCCTCGTAGCTTGTGAGCGGTGCTCTTAGGGCGGAAACACGTGGTACCTTATGAACGATTCCATAGTCCATGAGCCACTGGAGGCTTTCCTCAAAATCGCGTGCGCGCGCCCCGGGACGGAGCGCACCGTAGACGAACTTCTTGTTTTCCTTTGCGAGCTGGCCGGGAAGGGATTTCCAAACCAGCCTCATGCGCTCGACGATGCGGGCTGGCGCATGCTTGCCAAAATCGGATTCGTAAGCTTCGATGATTTGCTGCTGAAGCCTGCGGGCCTCGATGAAATCGTGGGAGGCGGCGAAAGCGGAGACAACTTCTGGCATGCCACCGACAACGAGGTATTCCTTGAGCAGGCGCTCGAGCTTTTCGGAAACGTTTGCCAGCAGGTCCATGTCTGCGGCAAGGATGGCATCTGCGAGCGGATCGCCATCGACGGCACGAACGAACTCGACAAACCCCATGGGGCGCATGGTAAGCTGGTCAATCTTGCCGACGGGGAACGACTCGTTTTCGCGTCGGAGCGCGAGCCCCATATAGGAGCCGGCTGCCACGATATGGTATTCCGGCGCCAGCTCGTTGAAGTATTTGAGCGAGGTGATGCCACGCGGTGCCTCTTGGATTTCGTCGAAGATGATGAGTGTGTCTGTCGGCGTTATGGTCTGGCCGCGCAGGAGCTCTATCTGGGAGATGATGCGTTTGGGGTCAAGGCTTCCGTCGAACAGCGAACGTACGCCCGGTTCGAGCATAAAGTCAAAACGGATGACGTTTTGATACTGCTGGCCTGCGAATTCGTTGAGAAGCCAGGTTTTTCCCGTCTGGCGGGCCCCCTTAAGCAGGAGGGGCTTGCGGTTTGCCCTAGATTTCCAAGCGATGAGTTCGTCCATTAGCTGTCGCTGCATACTGCCTCCTAACGATCATGGTTAGTATAAGACCGTGTTGGTCTTTCCATCGAAAAATGTGGGAATGAACCACGTTTTTCCATCGAATAATGTGGGAGGCAACCACGTTTTTCCATCGAATAATGTGTTGGTTTAGGTCGGCATCTGGGGACGTTCTTTTTCTGCCGGCAGTTTGGGACACTCCTTGTTTTGGTGCAAATTAGTTACCCTTGCATCAGAAAACGGCGCCCGTCGGCTATGTTGCCGGCGGGCGCCGTTGTCGTGTAGACGCTATTTGTTGAGTGCGTGCGTTCGAGCTCGCATGCTATAGCGAGTCGATAAAGCGCTGCTGGGCGGCGCGGCCGGCTTCGTCCCATTTAAAGACGCCGGCGTTGTCGAGCACGTGGCCAAACACCACGCCGACCTCCTCGTGCAGGATATCGATGGCGTTGTCGGCCGTAAGCTCGTCGGCGCGGCGGGCATAGACATCCTCGGCCCATGCGGCGTGGCTGCGGCAAAGGTCGTCGCCCTCGAGCGCGCCAGCAAGGTCGTAGCTGGCATCGGCCTTGGCTGCCAGCAAGTGCTCGCGGACAGCGCCGAGCTCGGGAACCAAGCGCGGCGGCAAAATGGCCAGGCCCATGACCTCGATCAGGCCGATGTTCTCCTTTTTAATATGGTGATACTCGGCATGCGGGTGGAATACGCCCAGCGGATGCTCATCGGTCGTGATGTTGCAGCGAAGCGCAAGATAGGCCTCGTAGATCTCGCCACCGGCGTTGCCGCGGGAGTCGACGCGGCGGATGACGGGCGTCACGGTGTTGTGCGCCACGCCATCCGCTGTGTGCGCGATGACGCCCACCGACTCATCGGTCCACTCGCGCCAGGCAAGGATAATCTTCTCGGCGGCGTCGAGCAGCTGGGCTCGGTCGTGCGAACGCAGTCGCAGCACCGAGAGCGGCCACTGCAACACGGTACCGCTGACCTGGTCAAAGCCGGGCACGCTAAACTGCGAGACCTCGGCGGCATGCATCATGGGGAACTCGTGCGCGCCGCCCTGGAAGTGGTCGTGCGACAGAATCGAGCCGCCCACGATGGGCAGGTCGGCGTTGGAGCCAATAAAGTAGTGCGGGAACAGGTCCACAAAATCGAGCAGGCAGGTCAGACCCTTGCGGTCGACGTGCATCGGACGATGCTCGGAGCTCATAGCAATGCAGTGCTCGTTAAAGTACGCGTACGGGCTGTACTGGAAGCCC
The DNA here is from genome assembly GCA_036550475.1 of Collinsella sp. GTDB lineage: Bacteria > Actinomycetota > Coriobacteriia > Coriobacteriales > Coriobacteriaceae > Collinsella. Next base: position 8,015 of record JAXKGH010000107.1, read on the forward strand.
CAGCGCTCGCCGTCGAGCTGGATAGGGATAACTCGCAGGTTCTGACGGGCGGGATGGGCACCGCCGTCGGCTGCGGCGGAGCGTCCAGGGTAGCCCTCGTTCTCTATGCACAGCTGACAGGCGGGATACTTCTCGCTCGTGTTTTTGGCGGCACCGGCCGCGGCAATATCGCGCGGGTCCTTCTCAGGCTTGGACAGGTTGATGGTGATCTCCAGGTCGCCCCAGTTGGTGGGGGTGCTCCATTTGATATTGCGCGCGATGGCGGCGCGGCGCACGTAGCCGGCGTCGCAGCATAGACCGTAGAACCAGTCGGTTGCGGCGCGGGGCTCCTTGACACCAATGCGGCCGTTGAATTCCTCGTTTACAACCGAAGGCCTCGGCATCAGCACGCCCATGATGCGCATGGCGATGCGATCGCGGCCCGATGCCGTGTCCTCGGCGGCGCCGTTGGCAACGGCAGCCTCGGAAAGCGCGGCGAGCGTGCCCTCCAGGTCAAAATCGGGCAGGGTATCGGGGTGCAAGAGCGAAATCTTCTCGGTCTTGAGCGCCCAGGCCATGTCGAGTGCGGGGCCCGTGGCGCCGATGCACTCCAGAATGGTGTTGTAGGCCCAGATGCGGTCGTCCTGTCCGATCATCGATCGGTGGATAGCATATTCGATGAGGCCCTGCGCAGCCTCGCGCGCGTCAGTCATTACAGCCATGCCGCGTAAGCCCCCTTGTCAGAAATTGCGTAGTGGCGGGCAGAGCCCTCGCCCAGCCAGCCGTTCATCTTGGCAATGAAGGTGTCGACCAGGTCGAGCGGCACGAAGGCCTGGATGGTGCCACCAAAGCCGCCGCCGTGGATGCGGACGGCGCCGCGGCCGTCGAGTACATGCTCGGCCAGTGCCAGGGCATACATCGAAGGCTGCTCGGAGCCCAGCTTGGCAACGACATTCTGCAGGTACATGGCAGAGCTGGCGCCGGACTCGCGCGTCAGGACCAGGAACTGATCGATGTCGCCGGCGTTGAGCGCTGCCCAGCGCTTGTCGACCAGGCCGTTTTCGTACCAGTAGTGAACGGCGCGCAGGCAGGCACGGTCGCCCAGCTTGGCGCGCAGCTCGGGGAGTTTGGCGTCAAAGTCCGCCACATTTACCTCGCACAGGCGCGCCTTGCCAAACTCGGCAGCGACGTCTTGCATCTCGCGTGGAACGGCGGCGTAGTCGTCGGTGGCGGCCACATGGTCGGCGCCAACCTTAACGAGCACGAGCGCATAGCCGTGATCCTCAAAGTTGAGCTCGAGCTTCTGGGTTTTAGGCTGAGCCTGGTCCTCAAAGTCCATGTAGGCAAGGCCGCCCAGGCACACAGCGGCCTGGTCCATCAGACCGCAGGGCTTACCATAGTAGTTGTTCTCGGTGCGCTGGCTCATCTGGGCGAGTGCGACGGGCTCGATGGCGGGTGCGCCCCAGAGGGTTTCCATGGCGCGACCGTATGCGGCCTCGACAGCAGCAGAGCTGGAAAGGCCGCCGCCCGAGGGGACAGAGCAGGTGAAGGCGAAGTCGAAGCCCTGGGGCTCAACGTCCAGAGCAGCGATTTCGTGGGCCATGCCGCGGACGAGGCTTGCGGACGTGCCCTTCTCGGACTCTTGAATATCCAGCGTGTCGAGCGTGATCTCAAAGGTGGGGTAGCCCTCATCGGCAACGCGGACCTTGTTGGTGTCGGTCGCTACGGCGATGCCGTCAACGGCGACATCGAGCGAGCCGGCGATGACGTGGCCGCCCTCGTGGTCGGTGTGGTTGCCACTGATCTCGGAACGGCCGGGCGCGTGAACATAGAGCACCTGGCGGTCGCCGATGGGGCCAAACTCCTCCTCAAACAGCTTGGTGAGCGTGGCGAGTGTCTTTTCGTCGGGGGTGGTCATGGGGGGTCCTTTCCTTGACGCGGGAGAGACTGGTCCGTGTCATTATGAGTACGTTAACAATTTTGAGCACCACAAACCAGACGGTCGCGGTGCCGCACGTTAATGGGTATGTTAACGTACTCATAACACAACGCATATCTATTTTTGAGAATCTGGTAATCGGTAGATTTTCGGCCGTGAACGGTGTGGCTGTATGGACATATGGAGCAAAAGAACCGCCGATAGAAAAAGTAGAGTACGTTAACATGCGTCCGACGATAGCGGGCCTCGGCGCGGGATGTATCTCTGCCCGGGCCGGCATGCACGCTATTCAGATCTCGCAAGGGTGAAGGTGATCCTGTGGCAAGGCGCCCGTCCAACGATACCAGTTCGCGTCCGGTCTCCATGGCCGACGTCGCCCGCGCTGCCGGCGTTTCGCAGCAGACGGTCTCGCGCGTTGCCAACGGCTTGCCCAATGTGAACGAGCAGACGCGCCAGCGCGTACAGGCCGCGATGCAAGAGCTCGGCTTTCGTCCGAGTTATGCCGGTCGCTCGCTGCGCGACGGCCGTTACCATTCGGTCGGCCTGTGCGTCAACGATGTGACCAAGTTCGGCAACCTCTCAATGATCGACGGCATCGCCAGCGCTGCTCGTGAGCATAATTGTGCCATCACGCTGGTCGAGATGTCCAAGACCGAGGAGTTTTCGCTTGCCGAGGCCACGCGTCGTATGGCCGCATTGCCGGTGGACGGCATCATCATCGGCATGAGTCGCATGGCACCCGATTTCGAGACGTTTGATCCACTGCCGGGCATTGGCACGGTCATCGTTACCATGTACGCGCACCCCCGGGTGACCACGGTCGATTCCGACCATTACGGCTGCTCGCTATTGCTTATGGATCACCTGTTTGAGCTGGGGCACGAGCAGATTCGCTATATCGGCGGCCCGTCGTTCTCGGTCGACGAGCAATTTCGTCGCGCCGGTTGGCAGGATGCGCTCGAGCGTAAACACATCGAGCCGGCAGAGCCGCTCGAGGGCGACTGGTCTGCCAACAGCGGCTACGAGGCCGGCAGGTACCTGGCCGAGCACGATCACACCATGACGGCGATCTATGCGGCAAACGATCAGATGGCAAATGGCGCGATTGCCGCGCTGCGTGATAGCGGCCTGCGCGTGCCCGAGGACGTGAGCGTGGTGGGCGTCGACGATTCGCTCGATGATTTTGTGGCACACAACGAGCTCACGACCGTGCGATTCGATCTACATCAGCGCGGACGCGAGGTGTTTGAGCATGCGGTTCCCGAGGCGGGTACGGCGGGCAAAACCGTTGCCATCCGTATTCCCGGCCAGCTCATCGTTCGACATAGTACGGCGGCACCGCGCGCATAGTTTTCGCAGGTCAACGGTGATATGTTGAACATCAATAACAATCGGTAAGGATGTCGGTAGATAGCTGTTGGGATGTAGCCGAGTGCTATGATAGACGGGCTCTTTTGTCTATCTAGGAGGCTTTGCCTGATGGAGATCACCAAGGATATCCGCTACATTGGCGTCGACGATCACGACATTGACCTGTTCGAGGGCCAGTACGACGTGTCCGAGAACGGTATGGCATATAACAGCTACGTTATCTTGGGCGACAAGATCGCTGTCGCCGATTCGGTCGACGCCGGCTTTGTCGACGAGTGGCTCGGCAACCTCGAGGCCGTGCTTGATGGCCGTACGCCCGACTACCTGGTTGTCCATCATATGGAGCCCGATCACTCCGCCGGTATCGCCGCCTTTATGGAGCGCTACCCCCAGGCGCAGATTGTGGCCAGCATGGGCGCTTTCCGCATGATGGTCAACTACTTTGGCACCGACTTCCCCGAGCGCAAGATGGTCGTCAAAGATGGCGACGTGCTCGACCTGGGCGGCCACAGCCTAACCTTTGTCGGTGCCCCCAATGTTCACTGGCCCGAGGTACTCTTCTCCTACGAGGCCACCGACAAGGTGCTCTTTAGTGCCGACGGTTTTGGCAAGTTCGGTGCTAACGACATCGAGGATCCCGAGGGTTGGGCTTGCGAAGCGCGCCGCTACTACTTTGGCATCGTCGGTAAGTTCGGCAAGTTCGTGCAGGCCGTGCTCAAGAAGGCCGCCGATCTGGATATCCAGATCATCTGCCCGCTCCATGGTCCTGTGCTGACCGAGAACCTGGGCTACTACCTCGACACTTACAACATCTGGTCGAGCTACCAGCCCGAGGACGAGGGCATCACAATCGCCTATGCGAGTGTGTATGGCCATTTGAAGGCTGCCGTTGAGGAGCTCGCATCTGCGCTCGAGGCCCGCGGCCAGAAGGTCTCCGTCTTTGACCTGGCTCGCGACGATATGGCCGAGGCCGTTGAGGACGCGTTCCGCTATGACCGTTTGGTGCTCGCTTCCATTACCTATCAGGGCGAGATCTTCCCGTTCATGAGCACCTTTATCCATACGCTTGCCGGGCACGCCTATCAGAACCGAACGGTGGCACTCGTCGAGGCCGGCTCCTGGGCGCCCGCTGCTGCCAAGGTTATGACCAAGGAGCTCGAGGGCATGAAGGACATCACGCTGACGCAGAACAAGGTGACTGTCCTGGGTTCGCTCAACGACGCATCGCGCGCTCAGATCGAGGTTCTCGCCGACGAGCTTTCCAAGTAGCGATATTTTTCACTTTTGACGCTCAACCATCACAGCCACCACAAAGGGGACAGGCACCTTTGTGGTGGTTTTTGTTTAAGCGCCGGCGATGACGAGATTTGGGTGGTCGCTGTCGGTGGCCTCGGCGATTGAGGTGGCGACAGCATGATCGGGGTCACGGTCCATCACGATGGTGTCGACATCGGTCAGCTCGGCAAAACGGTACATGCCGCGTCCGTTGACCTTGCTGGCGTCCATGAGAGCGACGCTTTGACGGGCGGCACCGACCATAGCCGCTTTGGTCTCGGCCATCTGCGGAAAGTCGGTCGTAAAGCCGCAGCCGGGAACAAAAGCGCCAGGGCACATGACAGCAAGGTCGGCGTGGACCATTTGGAGCGCCTGCATGGTAAGTGGGCCGTACAGATAGCGATGGCCTTTGCGCAGTGCCCCGCCCAGCATGACGACATCGACCGAGGGCATGCTCTCGTCGATATAATCGGCGATGGTAATGTCGGCCGTGATAACGGTGATGCCGTCGCGTTGATCGAGGAGCCGGACGAACTCGAGCGCCGTGGTGCCCGAGTCGACGAGCAGCGTGTCGCCGTCGTTGACGAGCTCGATGGCGCTTTGCGCGATGGCCTGCTTGGCGGCGACGTTGACATTGATGCGGCGATCCTGCGTGGAGACAGTCAGACGCTTGTGGAGCGATACGGCACCACCATGTGTGCGGCGCAGCTTGCCTGCTTCGGCGAGCGCATCCAGGTCGGCGCGGGCGGTGACGGAGGACACGCCAAAGGTCTGGGCGATTTCTGCTACCTGCACCGAGGCGTTATGCTCAAGCATCTCCATGATGGCGGCACGACGCTCATCGGCGAAGGCACGGTTGGTAGCTTGGGCCATGTTTGCTCCATTCTCGGCTAAATTTGCAGGAATTGTGTTGACTCTATTTTCGTTCATTTTCTTTTTGAGTAAGAAAACACCTTTCGATTACTTATCTTTTCTATAAAAGAAAGACGTTCAACGCCCAAAATTCAATATCGAACACGCCCACTCGGCTCCAATTCCTTCCGTTTACTTTTCAAAAACGACGGTATTGACCTGCATGGGCTCAATATCTCGCACGTGCAAAGACGCTGAATTTCATACAATGAGCGCAGTAAAACGCAAGGTAAAACGCCTTGTGAACAACTACGCCCGATGTCCAGATGCGGGCGAGGGAGAGGAGCAAACGCTCATGGCACTTGTTACCACCGAAAAGATGCTCAAGGACGCTCAGGCCGGCCACTACGCCGTCGGCGCGTTCAACGTTGAGAACCTCGAGTTTGTTATGGCCGTTCTGGCTGCTGCCGAGGAGACCAAGTCCCCCGTCATCATGCAGACCACCCCGGGCACCATCAAGACCGCTGGTCTGGACTACTTCTACGGCATGGTCAAGGCTGCCGCCGAGCGCGCTTCCGTGCCCGTCGCTCTGCACCTCGATCAC
>JAXKGH010000108.1:0-20647 GCA_036550475.1 Collinsella sp.
GACCCATCGAAACACATCTCCACCGTTCCATCAACTGGGAAAACGGCGCCCCCGGACCCCAGGAGGGGCCGCGGGGGCGTTCAGCTAACTGCGGGAATGGCCTATTTGCTCAATGTGTTCGGCTGAGATCGGAAATCAACCTCGGCCCCGGAGACCCTCCCTGCCGTCACATTGTTCAATCAGTTTTGCGGGCGTGCACCGCTGCGCGGCTAGCCCGCATGCTCCTCGGCGGGGTTGGTCTGATGGATCTTGTTGAACTTCCGCCTTTGGCTCAAATGGAAACGGGGGACGCATCTGCATCCCCCGTTTTTGTTGCGGTTAGTCTAGGTCAATAAACTTGGTACTTATGATCTTGCCGTCTTTTACTAGCATTCTGGCCATGGTGGGGCCTCGGGTGCCTCTGGGGTAGCTGGCGCTGCCCGGGTTGAGGACTAAGCAACGGCCCACTTGGGCTTCTTTGGTTACGTGGGTGTGGCCGTTGATGGCTACGTCTACGGATCCCACCGGAAGGTCTTCGCGGTAGTGGGCTACGGCGAATTTGAGGCCTTCGTAGGTAAAGAGCGCAAGACGGTCTACATCGGGACCGTAGTCGCGGTAGTAATCGTTGTTGCCCAGTACGGCCCGCACGGGGGCGATGGTGCATAGGTGCTCGTAGTCCATCTCTGACGTAAGGTCGCCGGCGTGGATAATCAGATCCGCGCCCTCAAGCTCGTCCAGGAGCGCAGGCGACAAATAGCCGTGGGTGTCCGAGATGATGTCGATGCGCTTGGCGCTTGCACTGTTCATGGGATCCCTTCCGCAAAAAAACGATTCGGCAGATACATACAAAAAAGGCCCCACGGCTCCGCAGACGATGGGTCTACAGGGCTGCGGGGCCAGTGTGCTAGAGACTCAGGGCCTTCTTGAGCGGCACGACGCGGCGGCGCGAAACCGGCACGCGTTCGTCGACGCCCGTAATGCCCAGCTGGATGGCGCCCGAGGGCACCGTCTCCACATCCGTAACGCAAGCCAAGTTGACGATATAGCGGCGGTGAACACGGAAGAAGCCAAAGTCGCAGAGCTTGGCCTCAAACTGCGCCAGCGAGGTCGTCGACAAAAAGCGATCATCGACGGTATAGATGCAGGAGTAATCGTCCTTGGCCATGATAAAGCGAATGTCGTCCACGGGAATGAGCACCTTGCGGCCGCCCTTTTCCACCGGGATACGCTCGATGGTCACCTTGCTGTCCGTAACCGGCTTGGTGCGTTGCATGACCTTCTCGATCGCGCGATCCAAGCGAGCTTCCTCGACCGGCTTCATCAGATAATCGACGGCATCCACGTCGAATGCCTCGACCGCATGGTCACTATACGCAGTCACAAACACGATCGCCGGCGGATTTTTGAGCTTATGCAGCGCCTCGGCAAGTTGCAGGCCCGAGGCACCGGGCATCGAGATATCGAGAAACACGACATCCACGCGACTTTCCATAAGCATCTCGATGGCGGAGCGGACGCTCGACGCCTCCGTGATCGTGCCGATCTTGCCCGTTTGCTCGAGCAGGAAGCGAAGCTCCGAGCGAGCCGGCGCCTCATCATCCACAATCATCGCACGCAGCATAGGGATTAAACCTTTCGTCAACAAACTAGGCTGGGCATCCGCCGCTTGGCGTTGAGCCCATAGCCTTTTATTTTACTCTTGAATGTCAAAGATGCTCTCTGACAAATCAAGATGCAGGAGCACTTTGGTGCCCTTGCCCGGCGCCGATTCGACGCGCGTATAAGAGTGCGGTCCATAAAAGCGATGGATGCGCTCAGAAATATTGTGCATGGCCACGCCGGCGCCGCCGCCTTGCGGGGAACTGGCATCGGGGCGGGCGGAGCGCTCATCAAACAGCCTGGCGGCGGTGCCCTCGTCCATGCCCACGCCGTTGTCGGCCACGGCAATCAGGATTGCGTCGTCGCCGTCTTGATGGACGGTCACATCGATCTGCAGGGCATCGCCATCGCCCATGCCATGCCGCACGGCGTTCTCGACAATGGGCTGGATTACAAAGGCCGGGACCAACGTGTCCTCGACATCCTCGGAGACATCGAAGGTCGCCAGTACGCGGTCCTCGCCAAAGCGCGCCTTCTCAAACGTCAGGTAGCGCTTGGTCTGGGCAACCTCGCGCGAGACCGGGATAAGCGACCCCGAGTTGTCGAGCGTGGCGCGATAGAACGAGGAAAACTCGCGCAGCAGCTCGCGGGCACGCAGCGGGTCGGTACGCGTAAACGACGCGATGGTGTTGAGCGTGTTGAACAGAAAGTGCGGGTTGATCTGTGCCTGCAGGGCACGCACCTCGGCACGGGCCGTCAGTTCCTTTTGCACCTCGAGCTCGTGGATGGCGAGCTGCGTGGACAGGATCTCGGCAAAACCCGAGGCGAGCGCATACTGGGTACGGTCGACGGCACGCGGGGTCTTGTAGTAGAACTTGAGCGTGCCGACGGTGCGGTCGCCCACCTTGATGGGCGCGATGATACCGGCGGGAACATGGTTGTGCGAGCCATCCGAACCCACCACGTCCACCACGCGGTTGAACGACTGCACGATGCCGTGCTCAATGACGTAGCGCGTGGCGAGCGTGTGGATGGGCGAATCGGGCAGCAGCTTTTCCTCGAACTCGCCCGCGCAGGCCAGCACGTTGCTCTCATCGGTGATGGCAACGGTCATGGCACGTGTCTCGGGCAGAATACGCCGGCACACCAAAAGCGCCGATTCCTGCGTCAGGCCGCCCTTAATGTCCTCGAGCATGGCCGAGGCAACCGAGAGCGTCTCCTCGGTGTACTGGGAGCGTACCGAATCGGGATTGAGCGTCAAATAGATAAAGATGCACAGGAAGATGCACAGCAGCGCACAGGCGATCACCGTGGCAATCGGCTCAATGCCAGTCGCCAGGGCAAAGATAAAGTACACCAACACGCAAACGGCGCAGACAACGGCGATGATGCGAAAGATTGAAATTGAATTATCGCGCTGGGCGCGGCGGTCGATCATTCAGCCCCCTCCAGGATGCTAATCAGTTGTGCGTCGCGCCAAAGTTCGTCCATGATCTTGGGCCAGAAACTCTGAAAACGCAGGTAGCTTGCGGCGTTTTGGCGGGCATAGGTCTTGGCCTCGTCAATACCATGACGCCAGATGCGCAGATACCCCTCGTGCTCGCGGGTAAACATGCTGCGAACCATGGCGGTCTTGCGCACGCGGTCGTCGAGCTCGCGCGAGATCCACGGACCCGGATAGGGCATGAGCGATGCGGCCGTAACCGGAATGAGCTCCTTTTGGTGCGCAGCGAACGTCAGCTTGGCCCGCTCGTAGTACCAACGGTACACGTCCTGCATAAAGCGCGGCGAGCGCTTCTCGGACTCGGGCGGCAGGTGGCGTACGGTCCACTCGTTATCGAACCACACGTCGTAGCCAAACATGCGCATGTTAAAGAGGTAGTCCAGATCCTCGCCGCGGGTGATAAACGGGTCGAAGGCCACGCGCGTAAAGGCGCGGGCGTGCAGGGCCACAAGGCCGCCGCACACGTAATTGGAGCGCGAGATGCGGGTGCCCGAAAGCGCCTTTTTCATCCAGCGATTGAACTCGATACGCTTGGTCCACCAGCGATGGCAAATGCCCGTTTTGTCCGTGGGAGCCAGCGGCGACCCGTCGCGATCGTAAAAGTATCCGCTCTTGACTAAAATCGGCAGGCCCTGACGCGTCTGTTGGCCCAGTGCATAGGTCGCACGCTTCATAAAGTCGGCATCGATGACGGTCTCGTCGTCATCCAAAAACACAACCGCGTCGTGCCCCAGCACCGCCGCGCAGGCAAGACCCATGTTGCGGATGGCGCCGTAGCCGCGCAGGCTCACGCACTCGCCCGAGCCTTTGGGTGCAATCTGCGCCACGCGGTCGGCAACACGCGAGGCCTGAGTATTGGTAACGATGGTGACCTTAAGCGTGGGATGCGCATTAACGATTTCGTGCACGCGATGGGATACGTCGGCCGTGGCGGAAACCGGACAGACCACCAAGAGAATGATGCGCGGAATGTCGCGCACCTGTTCGAGCGAAGTCAGGCAGCGATCGAGTTCCGGGTTGGCGGCATTGAGCGACGTCGAGTGATCGTAGGTGCCGGGAGCGTTTGCTTGGGTATCATCGCCCGCCCAATATGTTGGGATCACAACCGTGGCGTTCATACCTTTACCTTCCTTGCAACACAAAAACGGGGCGCCGCCAAACACAGGCGACGCCCCGCGACCTAGCTGATTCCATCATACCCACTTGGGCTAAACATTGTTCGGAAGTCAGAATGATTTATGCGGCCACTTCCAAAAGAGTACTGCAGATAGGCACAATTGCCATACTGAGCCCGGTTGCCTTACGCCGCCGCCTGAGCCATGCGGGACAGACGGACCAGCAGCACAAAGCCAACAACCAGCAGAACGCCAATAGAAAGGACGCCCAGCGACGGGTTGCCGGTCAGCGAGGTGACAACCGACACCAGGAAGGTGCCCATAACGCTTGCGTAACGGCCAAAGATATCGAAGAAGCCGTAGTACTCGTTGGACTTTTCCTTGGGGATGATGCGGCCAAAATAGCTGCGGCTGAGCGCCTGCACGCCACCTTGGAACAAGCCGACCAAAATAGCGAGCACCCAAAACTCAAAGGCGGTCTTTAAGAAAAACGCGGCAAAGAGCACGATGCCCATATAGGCGGCGACGGCCACCAAGATCATGTTGAGTGTGCCCACGCGACCGGCGAGCTTGCCGTAGATGATGGCGGACGGGAAGGCCACAAACTGCGTAACGAGCAGCGCCAGCACCAGTTGGGTCGAGTCGATGCCCAGAGCCGATCCGTAGCTGGTTGCCATGGAAATGACCGTGTGCACACCGTCGATGTAAAAGAAGAACGCGATCATGTAGACCAGCACGGTCTTGTTGTGGGCGATCTCGCGCATGGTGTGTCCGACCTCGGAGAACACGCCGCCCACGATGTGGCCGATGGTGTCCTGGGAACCGCGCTCGCGACCGTACTTTTGCTTATAGGTGCGAATGAGCGGCAGGGTAAAGATGAGCCACCAGGCACCGGTGATGACAAACGACAGACGCGTTGCCAGCATGGTGGGGACGCCAAGAGCGGGGCCACCCATGATAAGCGCCAGGCAGATGATGAACGGCACGGTGGAACCGATGTAGCCCCAGGCATAGCCCGAGCTGGACACGGCGTCCATGCGCTCGTCGGTGGTAATGTCGGGCAGCATGGCGTCGTAGAACGTCATAGAAGAGTTAAGGCCGATGGTGCACAGCACGTACACGGTCAAAAATGCCATGGCGGACATTGGGATAGCCTGCGCCAGGCAAAGAACCAGGCCCGTGAGGAAGAAGCCCAAGAAGAACTTGATCTTGTTGCCGGCGTAATCGGCAAGCGCGCCCAGAATGGGCATGAGCATGGCAATGACCAGCGAGGCAATCGTCTGCGCGTTGCCCCAGGCGACCACCAGGTCTGCCGAGGAAGCACCGGTATTGATGGCGTTAAAGTAGATGGGCACCACCGAGGTATTGAGCAGCACGAGGGCCGAGTTGCCCACATCGTACATAACCCAGTTACGCTCGAGCTTGGTGTATTTCATGGACAGGGCCCCTTCGTATTCGCCCGATATGCAGTTAGTTCATCGTACCCCAATTGTCCAGAGGCGCCGGTAAGGATTCGGCAAAGGGGCACGCACGAGCCCTACTCCTCGCGGTCGAACTCTTCGTCGGCGCCGAGCACGCGACCGCTGTAATTGACGTGGTTGGTCACGGCTTCCATATCGCCGGTCTCGATAAAGCGGGCGACGGTGAGCTCGTAATCGAGCAGTGCGCGGTCAAAGACCTCGGGGAAGCTCTCGGTCGAGACTTCATCGGTAAAGGGGCTCTTCCATGCCAAGTGGCCCAGGTTGCCGGTACGCTCGGGCAACTCGGTCGTCACGCGGTGCGCAAGGCCGTCGAGTAGCGAATAATCGTGCACCAAGCCCTCGAGCAGGGCAATCGCGCGCGTCTTGGCCGAACCGGCCGGCTCGATAGTGCGGTAGAGCAGCTGCATGTCGGCTACGGCGCCGGCGTACTCCCCCGCCGGGATGTCGATACCGTACACGCGCCCGGCGACGTAGCTCATCAGCACGCCGGCAACGCGATTGATGCGGTCGGTGGTGACGATCTCGCCCGCCGGCGGATAATCCTCGACCGTAGCCCCATCGCGCTTGAGCTGCAGCATCAGCACGTCCAAGTCGCTTTCGAGCACGGCATGAACTTGACTGCCCGAAGCCTCGAGCTCGGGATCGGACTCGACAATGCCAAACTGCTGCTCGTAGACAAAGGGGTGGGCATTGCGATCGAGCACATAGTGCGACAGCAGGCCCAGCGCAAAGGCGCGACCCAGATTGGCATCGCGCGGCTGCAGGTGCGACACGCCGTCGCGCAGGCACGAGAACTGGCGCGACATGCGCGAGCGGTGCATGACCTGAGCAAGCGACATGCAGTCGGAAATGCGCGGCGTGAGCATGTGGAAGAAGAACGGGTCGGGGCCCTGGTTGCCCAGGATAAAGGCAATGCGTTCCTCGTCGGACGTGATAACGCCCTGCGGAAGACGGTCGATGCTTTCCTCGCCAAACAGATGATGCGTAATGAGCGCGGGCATAATAATCCTTTCGATTTCATTCGATGCAATCCATTATGCCCACCGCGCAGTCATGCCAAACCTGCAACGGCAAACGATAGCACACCGACCCTTACGCAAGCCCCAAGTGCGATTTGACCTCGGCAGCGCGACGGCGTGAAACGGGCACCGTCGAGCTCACACGGTCGAGCCTGAGCTCCATCAGGCCCGTGGAGCCGATCTCGACATTGTGCACGTCTTCCAAATTGACCAGATAGCTGCGGTGGACGCGGATAAAGCCCTCGGAGGCCAAGCGGCGCTCGAGCGAGGAAATCGACTCATTGATCAGATACGTTCCATCGGCACAGACGGCGTTGCAAAAATCGGCACGCGCCTCAAAGTAGCAGACATCCGCCACGGGAATGAACACCTTTTTGCCCCCGCGATCCACCGTCAGGCGCAAAGGCTGGCGCGGAGCATGGACGACACGGCGAGCGCCCAGGGCAGTCTCGATCTTGTCGAGCGCCTTTGACAGGCGGGCATCCTCGACCGGTTTGACGACGTAATCGACAGCATCGAGGTTATAGGCATCGGCCGCATACTCGGCAAATGCCGTCACAAACACCACGACCGGCGGCCTCTTTAGGTTTTGCAGGGTCTCGGCAAGCTCAATTCCCGAGCGACCGGGCATGGTAATGTCTAAAAACAGCACGTCGGGCTTGTTCGACAGAATCGACTCCACGGCTTCGGTGACATTGCCCGCCTCGGCAATCTGACCCACACGCGTATCCTTTTCCAACAGATAGCGTAGCTCAGCCCTAATTGGGGGCTCGTCATCAACCACCAGGATATTCCAGCCTTCGGACATATGCGCTTTCCCTCTTTTTCTCTCAATCCAACCGCGTGCTACACCGTCAACGGCGCCGGCTCATGTGGCTCGCCGTTCAACTCAACGATGACCTGCGTTCCCACGCCCTCCTGGGACTTCACGCGCATACCAGAATCTTCTCCGTAAAAGAAATGGATGCGCTGAAGCACGTTGAAGAGCGCCAGGCCGCAACCTCGCTTGACGGAGCCGTCGGCGGTAATGCTCTCGGGTTCCTCTCGGCGATGCTGCTCAAACAGATGCGCGCAGACTTCTTCGCTCATCCCGATGCCGTCATCTTCGACGATGATCTCCAAGCCGTCATCGGTCTCAAAAGCCCTAACACGAATAGAAAGCGGCTCGATCTCGCGCTGCGCATGCTTGATGCAGTTTTCGAGCAGCGGCTGCAAGATAAACGGCGGTACCAGGCTGTCGCGCACCTCAAAGTCGATGTCGACCGAAACGCGCAGACGGCCGTCGCCATACCGGGCCTGCATAAGATTGATATAACGAGTGCCCTGTTCCACCTCGTGCTCGAGCGTGGTGAGCGTATCGGAGTCAGAAAGCGTCTGACGATAGTAGTTGGAAAAGTCGATCAGCAGCGATCGCGCCTTGTCGGGCTCGGTTCGAACGAGCGACACGATCGTGCTAATGGTATTGAATAGAAAATGCGGGTCGACCTGCGACTGCAGGGCGCGAAGCTCAACGCGGGCTGTGAGCTCGTCCTGGCGCTCGAGCTCAAAGCTGGCGAGCTGCGTGGAAATTAGGTCGGCAAAACCCGAGGCAAGGGCCGTCTGGCGCATATCGATGCTGCTCAGGCGAGGGTAATACAGCTCGAGTGTGCCCACGCAATGCCCGCGCACGGTAAGCGGCGCGACAATGCCGGCGCGCAGACGGGGAAAATAACCGTCCGTCTCATTGGAGGTGTCACGCGAAAACACACTCTGCTCGCCCGTCTCAATCACACTGAGCGTTGTCTTGAGCACGACCGGGGTGCCGGCAGGGCACTTTGCCGAGTCCTCGCCCCAGCTTGCCAACACCTGTTTGCCATCGGTAAAGCAGATGGCAGAGGCGATGGTCTCGGACAGGATGTTTTTAGAGGCGCCCAAGGCCGCTTCGGGCGTAAGGCCGCGCGACGTGTAGGCGAATATTTTTGATGCGATGGCGAGCGTACGGTCGGTTGCACTCGATGTGAGGTCGTCGGGGACCACAAAGACATACGAGAAAAAGAAGCACAGCATGACCATGCCGGCAATAACGACAACGCCCGGAACGGGATTGGGGTTATCGGTTAAATCCCAGATAAGCAGCAGGATAAGCGCCGGAACGACAACACCGAGCAGGATGGCCTGGACCACATGCTGGGCCGTACGAAAGACCTTGGTAGAGTTGTAGCTCTTGCCCAGAATCAGCCTGTTTAAATCCACCGTCATCCCCTTTTATCTATCGCACCCATAGCAATAAAGAGGGCCGCAAGCGACCCTCTCCATTGCATTATGCAATCAAATACTGTGTTTTACATCCAGTCGTCGATGAACGGTAGTTTAGGCGCTGTATTTGTTGGCCTCGCCAAAGGTGCCCGCCTCGACGATCCAGCCGTCCTTCATGATGACGTCCATGTTGTCGGTGTTGAGCACGTGGATGTCGGCGGCGACGTCACCGTTGACGACCAGCAGGTCGGCGCACTTGCCGGCCTCGATGGAACCGGTCTCGTCCTCGATGTGGCACATCTTGGCACCGTTGAGGGTGGCGCAGGTGATGGTCTCGACCGGGGTGAAGCCGATCTTGTCGACGAACTCGTACATCTCCTCGATGGAGCAGGTGCCGTACGGGGTGACGAAGGAGAAGGAGTCGGAGCCGATCGTCATGACGACGCCGCGCTTCTTGGCCTCGCGCAGGCAGTCGTAGTTGCGCTGCAGCTCCTTCTCGACCAGGGTGCCCTCGTACTTGTCGTGCAGCTCGGGGACGTAGACGGGCGGATAGGTGGCGTACCAGGTGGGCAGGAAGGCGATCGTCGGGGTGAAGAAGGTGCCCTGCTCGGCCATGAGGTCCATGGTGCGCTCATCGATATCGAAGCCGTGAATCAGCTGCTCGCAGCCAAAGCGAACGGAATCGTAGGCAGCGGCGTGGTTGTTGTAGCAGTGGCTCCACACGGGGATGCCGACCATCTTTGCCTCTTCGACTACGGCCTGGATCTCCTCGGAGCAATAGTGCTGGTCGCGACCGGAGTCCCAGCGCCAGATGCCGCCACCGGTAGCCCAGATCTTGATGGCATCGGGGTTCTCGCGCAGGCGACGACGGACGGCCTTGCGCAGATCCCAAGGACCGTCGACCTGGTCGCCCCAGGGATGGGATTCCTTGTTGAGCTCCTGGGTGCAGTGGTGGGAGTCACCGTGGCCGGCAACGCGGCAGAAGCCGAGGCCGGTGGCCAGAACGCGCGGGCCCTTGAAGACGCCCTTGTCGATGCAGTCACGGATCTGGATACCAAAGCGGCCGATTTCGCAGACGGTGGTGAGGCCGTGGGTGAGGCAGTCGTAGGCCTGCTTGACGGCGACGGCCTGCTTCTCGAGGAGCGGCTGCATGACCCAATCGGTGTCATCGTCGGTCAGGTTGCCCGAGAAGTGCAGGTGGGTGTCGATCAGGCCGGGAAGGACGGTCTTGCCGGCGGCGTCGATGACCTCAACGCCCTCGGGAAGGTCCTGCATAGCGCCGGCGTACTCGATCTTGCCGTTGTCGTCGACGAGAACGAGGGAGTTCTCGACCGGCTCGGCACCGGTACCGTCGATGAGCTTGCCGCCAACGATTGCATACTTAGTGGACATGGTTCCTCCTTATGGATCCATATAGTGGGCGAGGCCGTGTTGGGTTAAGGCCTCACAAAGCTACCCAAGTGGTGCCGGGTTCGGCGCGCGGGAGAGAGGGCCCCGCGCACCCGATCCGCCCCGGCTAGGCGTTACTTTTTGCGGGAATTGGTGAAAGCCATGAGGGCCAGACCAATAGCCAACCAGCCGATCACGATGCTCCACTCCACCATGTTGAGGGAGGCGGGAGAGAACGGAATCACGAGAAGGCCGATGATGATGGCGCAGGCAGCGATAGCGAGGCCGATGCCAAACTTGCCGCCGGGCACCTCGTAGGGACGAGGCAGGTCGGGCTCGGTGAAGCGCATGCGCAGGCAGGCGAGGGCGACCATACCGCAGGAGAAGATGAAGGCGAGAGCCGACACGTTGGTCAGAGGGATGAGCATGTTCTTGCCCAGGAACGGACCGATGACGGTGATGACGCCCAGAACGACGCAGGCGAGCTTGGGAGCGCCAGACTTGGGGTCGACCTCGGCGAACTTCTCGGGCAGTTGGCCCTTGCGGCCCATGGCGAGCATGATGCGGCTCGTGGCGCCGTAGAAGGAGTTCATCGGGCCCATGGGTCCAAGCGTGGCGATGACGAGCATGGCCAGGTACAGAAGCATGTTGATGCCCTTGAGGCAGGCAAGCGCGGGAACCGGGCTCTTAACAAACTCATGCCAGTCGAGGATGGTGCCGAACGAGTAGATGCAGACCATGTAGAAGCCGCCGGCGGCCAGCAGGGCCAGGGAGATGATCTTGCCGAACTTGTTCCAGTTGAGGCCCTCGGCTGCTTCCTCAGCCTGCTGAGGAATGGTGTCGAAACCGGCGTAGAAGAACGGGGTCAGAACCAGGACCGACACGATGCCGGCGAACAGGCTGGCGCCCTCGGTAGCGGCCTTGCCGCCGCCAGCGCCGGTGACCTGGGAGAACACGGGCATGGCGTTGTCCGGCGAGCCGGTGAACAGCGAGACGCCCATGGCGAGCAGCATGCCGCAGAGCAGGGCCTTGGTCAGGAAGGCCTGGAGCTTGGCGGCCGAGCTGGCACCGCGGAAGTTGAGGAAGATGACGTAGGCTGCAAAGCCGAGCGCGATCAGCGTCGGGAACAGGTAAACGTCGGCGCCCAGGATGGTGTAGAGCTTGACGGCGCGCAGCCACTCAAGACCGGGCAGGCTGCCGAACATCTCGGACACGAGGGTCGAAATGGCGATGGCCTCCCACGGGCACAGGATGCCGTTGCCCAGGGCCAAAAGCCAACCGGTGATGTAGCTCAGCGTACGGCCAAAGCTACGGTCGACATACTCGACGATGCCGCCCGAGATGGGGATAGCAGCCGTGAGCTCACCGAAAACAGCTCCGACGGGCACGAGGAAGATTGCACCCAAGAGGAATGCGATCATAGCGGGAACGGGACCGCCGCCCACGACCATCCAGTCGCCGACCTGCAGAACCCAACCGGTACCGATAATGGCACCGAAACCGATGGTGAAGAAGTTCCAGAGCGAAAGCGTTTTCTTCATGCCGCCGTTATCCTCGACTGCAACTTCTGCGTTCTTGTCCGCCATTGTTCCCCTCCTTTCCTTTTTGACGCCCCTTGACGTCACCCCTTGCGCGGTCTGTTTTGCCGCGCTCTTTTATTTCGTGGCTTTAAGATACGGCCTTGGCGCAGCAGCTCCGCTTGTAGCTCGACCGAAGGCAGAACTGCAAAACGAGCGGCGCCGTTTTTGGGACGAACGGCACGGTTTGCCGCTCATTGTTGCCGCCCGTCCGACGGGCGTACGCTCATCGGACGCATATAGAGATATTTTTGAGGCCGTGTGTTTTGCGCCTTTCATACCGTTTACCGAGCTTTTGACGCACAGGCCCATTTGTTGCACATCTTTTTTGTAGGATAGACAGGTTATACATGAGACAAGGCGGTACGAATGGCATACGGATACAACGACGGTGATCAACGGCGACAAAGCGTTCGCCTTGCTGGCCGTACCACGCCGACGCCCAGAAGTGCCACGAGCAGCAATCCGCAACGTCCTCAAGAGCAACCCAGGCCTTCGTCTCGGCAGCAGGCAAGCAGAACGCGGCAGAGTGGCCGTCTGAGCACGGGCACAAGCGCGCAGCAAGATGGCCGCTTAGGCGCGCGCACTCGACAGCGTCAGGCCGAGGTTCCGCAACTGCGCCGCAACGGCGCACGTCAGCCCGGCATCCATATCAACCGCTTCTTTTCGCATCCCCAAGGCGGACGCGACGGCAAGCCCTACCGCTCGACATCGCACGCGAATGCCCCCGCCCTGCCGGCTCGTCGACTTCGCCTCGCACTGTGCTCTATCCTTACCTGTCTGGTCTTTGTGCTTATGAGCTCCTGTATGTCCCACGGGTCGGCCGGTCTCGAGCCCACCGCCGAGGACAAGCTGCTCAAGGCCCCCGTCGCGCCCGGTTATTCTTTCGCCTTTTCGACCCCGCGCTCGCAATGGCAAGCCGGCACGATGCCCCATATCTATCAGATCGACCCTGCGTGGTCGGAGCTGCCTTACGCCGGCGGCACCATCCGCCAAAATGCCTGCGGGCCCACGTGCCTCACCATGATCTACATCTTTAAGACGGGACGCACCAATATGACCCCCGCCGATATGTGCGCGCTTTCCGAGGCGGGCAATTACGCCCCCACCGGTGCAACCGAATGGTCGTTTATGACGAGCGGCGCGTGGCAGTTGGGACTTAACGGAACGGAACTCCATATCGATCGCGACTCGATGACTCAGGCGCTGCGTTCGGGAGCGCCCGTCATTGCCGCCGTTCGGCCGGGCACCTTTACCAGCGTGGGCCACTACATTGTGCTTTACGGTATTGACGACGCCGACCAGATTGGCGTCTACGACCCCAACTCGGCCAGCCGCAGCGCCCGCCGCTGGGGCGTCGTAGAAGTCCTTAACGAAGTCGAAGCCATGTGGGCCTACTACTAGTCATTGGTACTAGTCATTGGGGACAGACTTAAATGAGTAGCCCCAGGCTGCCAGGAACTGCCGACACGGAAAGCGCATCCCATTTTGGAGCTCAATAGCGGGATGCACTTTCCGTTAGCGGCCCGTTTGGGAAACTACGTTCCACTTTCCGGCAACATTCCGGGATGCATTTTCCGGTTGAGGCCCTCAAGGGAAACTATGTCCCATGTTGGACGCTCATTCTGGGATGCGCTTTCCGCAGTTGATTGATGCGGGCTTTAAGGACTGTTCCAAGCTGCCAGCAGAAAAGGAACGTCCCCAAGTGCCGGGTTTCCGCAGTCATTGGGGACAGACTTAAATGACTAGTCTTTTAAGAACGTCCCCAATGACTACCCACAGAATGAGGGTCTCATCGGGGACTAGGTAAATAGCAAAAGCCCCCGCGGCCGAAACGGGCCGCGGGGGCAGCAGGCTTGCAAGGGTTAACTCAAGTCCTCGCCATTTGATGCAATGACCTTTTGATACCAGCAGAAGCTGTCCTTTCGGTAGCGATCGAACGTGCCTTTGCCCGTATCATCGGCATCGACATAAACAAAGCCATAGCGCTTCTTCATCTGCCCCGTCGAGGCCGATACCAGATCGATACAGCCCCACGGCGTGTATCCCATCAGGTCAACACCGTCCTCGACAATTGCATCGCGTAGCGCAAGAATATGCCTGCGCAGGTAATCAATATGATACGCATCGTGGACTTTGCCGTCTTCCAGCGCATCGAGTCCGCCCACACCGTTCTCAGCGATAAAGAGCGGAAGATGGTAACGATCGTGGTAGCCGGCAAGCGTCACGCGCAAACCCAGCGCATCGATCTGCCATTTCCAGGCAGTCTCTTTATCCTTGAGGTACGGATTGCGCAGCGTCGGGAACACGTTGCCCTCCGCCTTCTCAGCGATCACCTGGTCATCGGCGCACACCAAGCGCGAGCAATAGTACGAGAACGAGATGAAGTCGACGGTATGCTCGGCCAGATACTCCGTATCGCCCGGCTCAAAGGGCACGTGAACACCCTCTTTCTCGAGCGCACGCAGCTTCCAAGTAGGATAGGCGCCCGCAGCCATCACGTCAGTGTAGAAGTAGCGGCCGCGGTCCTCCTCATACGCAAGCCATACGTCCTCGGGCGCACAACGGTACGGATAGGTCGCACCGGCAGCGATCATGCAACCCACCTTGTTTGCGGGATCGATCTTGTGCAGGATCTCGACAGCGCGAGCGCTCGCCATAAACATATGGTGCGAGAACGCCGCGGTCACGGCTGCACGGTCACGCTCATCCTCGAGCGTGACGCCCGCGTTGAGATAGGACAGCGCCACGCTGTTGATCTCGTTGAAGGTGAGCCAATAACGCACGAGGCCCTGGTACGCACGTCCGACGGTCTCGACGTAGTGCGCATACCGCTCGATCATCTCTCGGCTTTGCCATCCACCATAACGCTCGACCAGAGCCAACGGATAGTCGTAGTGCGACAGCGTCACGAGCGGCTCGATTCCGTGCTCGCGCAGCGCCTCGAATACCTGACGGTAAAACTCCAAGCCCTCGCCGTTGGGCTCGGCCTCCATCCCTGTGGGAAAAATACGGCTCCAACAAATTGAAAGACGCAGGCACTTAAAGCCCATCTCGGCAAAGAGCTCGACGTCCTCGCGCCAATGATGGAAGAAGTCGTTGCCCCAACGGCATGGATACAGCCTGTCCGGATCATCCACGGGCTTTTGCCTGCCAAACATCACATCCCAGCGGTCGGGACCCTGTGGAATCAGGTCGGAGTGCGACATACCGCGGCCGCCCTCGTTCCAGCCCCCTTCGGCCTGGTTGGCAGCGAGCGCGCCGCCCCACAAAAAGCCCTCGGGCATACCGGCAGCAGACGTTCTGTCAAAGTAACCCATGCTACTCAGTATCCTTGGCAGAAGCTGCCGCGGCGTTCTCCTGCTCCTGTGCCAGGAGCTGGTTGTCGTACACCTTAAAGAACGGGTACCAGACCACAGCCATGACCACGATCAAAACGATCGTAAATACCCAGATGCGCGGGTCGAGGCACTGGATAAAGCCCTGAACGAAGATGGGGAACGTGCCGCTCACCAAGATGTAGAAGTTAGAGACAAGACCCAGTGAGATTGCACCCCAATACAGCAGGGCCGAAATCATACCGCCCAGCACAAACGGAATCATGAGGATCGGGTTGAAGATGATGGGTGCGCCAAAGATCGCGGGCTCGGAGATACGGAAGAAGCTCGGCACGATCGATGCCTTGCCAAATGCCTTGAGCTGCTGCGACTTTGCCCTAAACGCGCAGAGCGCCACAAAAGAGAACGTATTGCCCGTGCCGCCGATGAGGTTGATGACCATCGACATGAGTACCGGGTGGAACTCAAGCGGCTGCCCAGCAGCGTAGAGTGAGGCGTTGGCAGCAAAGGCGGCAAGCGTGACCGGGGCGGTGATGGGCATCACGATCATGTTGCCGTGGACGCCAAAGCACCAAAACAGCAGCGTCATGAAGCAGATAAGCAGTGCGCCGGGCACAGAGTCAACTGCGACGGAAAGCGGGGCAGCGAGCAGCTTCTCGATAACCGAGGGGATGGACAGCGTGGGATCGATCATCTGGATCAGCAGGTTGCCACCAAAGAAGATGAGGATGTTGGCGAGCATAGGCACGATGGCGCCAAAGGTTTCGGACAAAAACGGCGGCACGCCATCGGGCATCTTGATGGTGATGCCCTTGGTCTGGCAGAAGCGCGTGACCTCGACGGAGACCAGGGCAACGATGATGGCAGTAAACAGGCCCTGCGCACCCAGATAGGTGCAGGGGACCGCCTGGAGCACGGACTCATCAGCAAGCTGGTAGTAGGACGACGGCGCCGCGGCGATCAGGAACATCACCAGCGAGGTCATACCGGCGTTAAGCTTGGGCATCTTGTAGGTGCCCGCCAGGTTATAGGCGATTGCGAACGTCACGATCACCGACAGTATGCCCATCGTCATGTTGAACGGGATGAGCAGCGTGAGCTTATTGGCCGTGGCAAAATCGAGCCAAGGGCCAAAGACGGACCAGAACCCGCCCTGCGCCACCAGGTCGGCCGTGACCGGCGGGTTGGCGATGATCATAAAGACGGCAGAGACCAAGATGAAGCTGATCGCGCTCATAAAGCCCTTTTGCATGGAGGCAAAGTGGCGCTCGGTGCCGCAGAAATTGGCAATAGGGGTCAGTTTTTCCTGAAGCAGGGTCATGAACTTTTCCATGGTCGCCTCCTAGCCCAACAGCGACTGGGCGAGTGCCAGCACGTTGGCGGCGTTGCCCATGCCGTAGTCCTGTGCGGGGATGACCGCGGTCGGCTTACCGCTCCCCTGCTTGACGGTGTTGAGCTGGTAGGACACCTGCGGCCCCAAGAGCAGCACGTCATAATCGGCGCAGGTCTCCTGATACTCGCCGATACCCACCGCATCGATATCGAGCTCGATGCCGTTTTGCTCCGCGTATTTCTCGAGTTTCTTCATCAGAATGCTTGTAGACAGGCCAGCTGCGCAAACAAGAAGGATCTTCATAAGGGATTCCCTTCGCATTGATTGGTTGGATAGTCGCCGCACGCCGTTAGGCGTTCTTGGCTGCAGTGCGCTCATACAGGCAGATCAGCTCCTGCACGAGCTCCTGAGCAAGCATGGAGCACATGAGGTGGTCCTGAGCATGGACCAGCAACACATCCACCGACAGATGCTCGCCCGCCGCCTCGGTCGAAAGCAGCTGCGTTTGGATGTGGTGAGCCTTGATTCCCACATCCTTTGACTGCTTCATGAGTTTGGCGGCAGCGTCAAAATCCCCCGCCTTTGCCTTTTCAAGGGCTTCGAAGGCAAGGCTGCGCGCCTCTCCCGCTGCAGCGACCAGCTGAAACGAAACCATCTCGGTTCCCTGATCGTCCATAACGGTCTCCTCTCCCGTGATGTTTGGTTTGTACTTGAATATTCGAAACGCCTATCTCCCACCCGCAATCCTCGAGGTTTATTGCAGGCAGGCAGGGTTTTCGACAAAAGAAGCCTTAAGCCGTATGCGCTTGCACAAGCGCCATCAGCTCATGCCAGGACCGGCGCTCGCGTAAGCGCTCGACCCCCTGGCGGTCCATAAAGATCTCAGCGAGCAGCGAGCTCAAGATCCGCGTCTCATCGCCGCCCGACCGGGCAAACGACACCATAAAGACGATATCGACCTCATGGCCGTATTCGTCCCAAAGAATGGGATGTTCGAGCAGGCCCACGGTAACAAAGGCCTCGGCGCTCAAAGGATGCATCCCATGGGGCATGGCCACCCCATTGCCAAACGAGGTGGCACTCGCGCTCTCGCGCTCGGCAACCTCTTGGGCAAACTGGGCATCGACACGGCCGCTCTCGACGGCGCGCTCGGAGAGATATCGGAGAACGGCCTGCTTCGACGACGCCTCAACGCGGTTGAAGAACAGGGCACGGCTAAAGAAAGCGCTCAGGGAGTCCGATTGCGCAGCGTCATCACTCAGCACCTTGCGGATAGCGTTGACATCGCTCGTCTCCAAGAAGAAATCGGCCTCGCGGACGGGCACAGGCAACTTGACGTTGAGCGGCACCGTTGTGAACACGTAGTCGATGTGCGAAAAGTCGAGCGTTCCCACGCGGGCGACGTCGCATGTCTCAATCGACTCGATATACATACCAAACTGCTTGCGGTACTGGTGCTCGAGCATACGGGCGCTTCCCGCTCCCGAGGCGCACACGATCAGGATGCGTTTGCGACGCGGCTGGTCGGCTTGCTGCTCGAGGGCCAGGGCAAATGCCATGGCGATGTAGCCGAGCTCCTCATCAGAGGGCTGGCTGCCAAAATGACGCTCGAGTACCTGCGAGGTGCCGGCCGCCATCGAATAGGCCAACGGAAACCTCGTCTTGATATCGGGCAGCATGGGGTTATCCATATGCATGTGATATTCAAGGCGATAACCCAGAGGGCCAATATGCCGAGCAAGGTTCATGCGAAGTTCAAGATCGCTGCTAAAGTCAAACCTAAACTCATCGTTGACCGCACATACCATCTCGGAAGCGATCTCCCACATCTCGTCCGAGATAACGGCCGAGCCCTTCTCGGGCACGCCCGTGCCCCTGCCGAGCAAATGGATTGCGATAAAGGCAACCTCTTCTCGGGGCATGCTCACGCCCAGGGCATCCTTGATGTTTGCGGCAATCTGGAAAGCCGCAGCGTATTCGCGCGTTCCCTCCAGCTTTAAAACGTCCGATTCTGCAGCCGGGACATAGCAGCCCTGCTCGATGCGGCCAAGAGCGATGTAAAGATGCATGATGAGATTGCGGGATGCCAGCGAGCTCACCGTGACGGGCGAGGCAGTCAGGGCATCGTCCACACATGCGGCGATGGCCCGCAGGCGCTCGGCGAGCTCTGCATCGTCGGTGTCGGGCAACACGGGCCTCACCAGTGAGGCCAGACACAGACGCCGTTGCGACTCCCCACCCGCAACGCGGATTCCGTAGCGAGGGCGCTTTTCGAGCATCAAGTCAAATTGGGCGAGTTTCTGCTCTACCAGACGCATGTCATTGGACAGAGTTCGCGCCGAAACGTAGAGTAAATCCGCATACTCCTCAATCGTCACCCACTGGGACCGCATGAGAAGGTCGTTAAGAAGGAAGGACACACGGCCGTCGCGCGTATCAGGAATGCCCGGATGGGCCAGAGCCGCACCGTCTAGCAAGCGAGCAAGCTCATCTGCATGTGCAACATCGATACGATATTGCCCTTTGCTGCCAACGATGCGTGCAACCCCCGCAAGCTTGTCGTTTGCGCGATGGATATAGTTTCTCACGGCGCGCTCGCTTACCTCGAGACGCTTGGCAAGCACCGCGACAGCGACAGGCTGATCGTCCTCGATCATATTTACAAGCTGCTTAACGCGAGCATCCATGTCCTCCTCCTTTCCCTGCGTCTAGTCTAACGCGGTAAAGAATGACACTCCACGTCGCGCTCGTTCCGCCAACGCGGAACAGGTTGCGGGGAGTCCAGCTGAACTTATAGGGAGCACGGAGAGAGGGCCCGAAAGCAATGCGTCGGTGTGAGATGCGCTTTCCGCAGTCATTGGGGACAGATTTAAATTAGTAGTCATTGAGGACGTTCTTGTTTGACTAGTCGTTTAAGAACGTCCCCAATGACTACCCACCCATCGGGGACTAGGTGAATAGCAAAAGCCCCGCAGTCGGAGCGGACTGCGGGGCTCATGAAGAGAGGCTAGTTTGTGGGCGCCTTGCCCGGCGCTCACGAGAGAGGCAATGGAGTAGAGGCTACTCGTGGATGCGGGTACCGGAGAGGCCGGCCATGGTCTCGGCGGCCTTGTCCAGGGCGCCGATGATGCAGGTGCGGCCCTTGCGGGAACGGGCGAACTTGATGGCGGCGCGGACCTTGGGCTCCATGGAACCCTTGCCGAACTGGCCCTCGTCGGCCAGGCGCTCGGCCTCGTCGGCGGTGATGTCCTCGAGCTCCTCCTGGTTGGGCTTACCAAAGTTGATGGCGACATGCTCAACGGCGGTCAGCAGGAACAGAACGTCAGCGTCGCAGTCCTCGGCCAGCAGCTCGCCGCCCAGGTCCTTGTCGATGACGGCGGGGACGCCCTTGTAGCAGCCCTTGTTCTCGTAGTCGCGGACGACGGGGATGCCGCCGCCACCGCAGGCGATGACGATGAACTCGTTGTCGAGCAGGTTGAGGATGGAGTCAGCCTCGACGATCTTCTTGGGATCGGGGGAAGCGACGACGCGACGCCAGCCGCGGCCGGAATCCTCGACGAAAACCTTGGAAGGATCCTCGGCCATGAACTCCTTGGCCTGCTCCTCGGTGTAGAAGGGGCCGATTGGCTTGGTCGGGTTCTTGAACGCGGGATCGTCCGGGTCGCACTCGATCTGGGTGACGACGGTGGCGGCGTGCCAACGCTTATAGCGCTTGTGCATCTCGCGGCCAATGCCCTGCTGCAGGTGATAGCCGATGTAGCCCTGGGACATGGCGCCGCACTCGGGCAGCGGCATCTCGGGGGTGCCGATGGCGTCGTGGGCAGCGGCGAAGGCGTTCTGAATCATGCCAACCTGCGGGCCGTTGCCGTGGGTGATGATGATCTCGTTGCCCTGCTCGATCAGGCCGAGGAGAGCGTGAGCGGTGTTGCTCACGGCCTCGATCTGCTCAACGGGGTTGTTGCCGAGGGCGTTGCCGCCAAGGGCGACGACGATACGATCGGGCTTGCCAAGAGGCTTAGACATTGCTGGAATCCTTTCTGTAAAAGGCCTACAACCCATTAATAACCCGCGCCCGTGC
>JAXKGH010000109.1:0-15195 GCA_036550475.1 Collinsella sp.
CCGCAACACGTTCGTTATGGACCCGACGGGTGCTGAGTACTGGAACTTCGGTCCGCTATCCATTCCCATGGTTGCTTTCCAGGGCGGTGTGTTCCCCGCAATCCTGACTGCCTGGTTTATGGCCAAGGTCGAGAAGATTGCCCAGAAGTACATCCCCGAGGTCGTTTCGTTCGTCTTTGTCCCGACCGTTACCCTGATTCTTGCTAACGTTGCCCTGTTCACCGTGTTCGGCCCGCTCGGCAACCTGATCGGTGACGTCCTCGCCGGCGTAATCGATATCCTGTACAACAGGATGGGCGTCTTTGGTGCCTTTGTCTTCGCCGCGTTCCTGCAGCCGCTCGTCGTTACCGGTACGCATCAGTTCATCCAGGGTATCGAGGCAAACCTTGTTGCCACGACTGGCTTCAACTACATCCAGGCCATCTGGTCGGTTTCCATCATCGCCCAGGGCGGCGGCGCCATCGGTATGTACCTCATTCACAAGAAGCACTCCAAAGAGCGCAACATCTGCATGTCGTCCTTTATCCCGACGCTGGTCGGAATCTCCGAGCCCGCTATCTTTGCTGCAAACATGCGCTATTCGATCATTCCGTTCATCTGCGCATGCATCGGTGCAGGCTGCGGCGGTGCCTTCGTCAAGCTCTTTGAGGTGCGCGCTATCGGTCAGGGTCTGACCGGCGTGCTTGGCCTGCTCATCGTCACGCCCGAGACCCTCGTGTGGTATGTGGCTGGCAATCTCATCGCCTTTATCGTGCCGATCGTCTTGATCTTTGCCTACAACAAGGCAAAGGGCGTGCCGACCACCGATGAAGAGGGCGCTGGCGCTGGCTTCGACGTTAGCTTCTAGTTGAGCCGTTCAGTGTAATCTGAGGATAAGTCCATTTGAGGAAGGGCGTTCGACTCGTGTGAGTCGAGCGTCCTTCCCCATAGACGAGAAAGTCAACGGCGATGTTAAATCAAAAAAACAAGGTGACACGCGCGGACTATGAGCAGTGGCGTGTCGGACAGGATGAGACGGCGGCTCGCATCGCGTCCGACCCCGATAGGCTTCTGTTCCATGTGGAGCCTGAGCTTGGCTGGCTCAACGACCCCAACGGTTTGGTTCAGATTGGTGATACGTATCACATCTATCATCAATACGATCCGTTCGATGCTGCGCATGGCGGTCCAGTGCTTTGGAACCATCTGACGACAAAGGATTTTGTGACGTACGAGAATCACGGCCCCGTGCTGTTCCCCGATTCCGATTTGGATTCGAGCGGAGCGTATTCTGGTTCTGCCTTTGTACGTGATGGCAAGATTCACTACTTCTATACCGGCAACGTCAAGCATTTTGACCGCGATGATTACGACTACGTGTTGACGGGCCGTGAGCAAAACCAGATTCATATGGTTGCCGAGAATCCCGACGAATTGGGCGAGAAGCGCATGGCTGTTGGACCAGTCGATTACCCCGACGATATCGGTACGCACGTGCGCGACCCCAAGATCCTTGAGCACGATGGTATCTACTACATGGTTCTGGGCGCTCGTACGAAAGACGACCGTGGCTGCGTGCTTGTCTATACTTCGCGTGATTTAGGGGTCTGGAGCTATGCGACGCGCATTGAGCTGGGCGAGAAGTTTGGCTTTATGTGGGAGTGCCCTGATCTGTTTGAGCTTGATGGCGAGCTTATTCTCGTTTGCTGTCCGCAGGGTGTGCCTGCCGATGGTTGGCGTTACCGCAATCCGCATCAGTGCGTGTGGTTCCCCATCGAGGCCGATTGGGAGGCGCCGAGCTTTAAAATCGTCGGGAAGGGCATGCCCCCGATGGTCGATGCCGGTTTTGATTTCTATGCTCCGCAGTCCTTTGAGGATGCTGCAGGCCGGCGATTGATGATCGGATGGTCGGATTGCCCCGATGCGACGGCGGAAAACCCGACGGTGGCGCGCGGGTGGCAGTGCGCGTTGACGGTGCCGCGAGAGCTGAGCATGCGCGATGGTAAGCTCTGCCAGCAGCCGGCGCACGAGATTGAGAGGATGCGCGGCGACTGCGTTCGCACGACAGGCGGTGAAACCGTTGAGGAGCCGGGCCGCCTGTTTGATCTCGTGGTTTCCTGTGAGGGCGCCAAGATGGTTGAGCTCGAGATTCGCAAGGGTGTCTTTGTGCGCTATGCGGACGGGATGCTTACCCTCGACATGGGTGACGAAGGCTATGGGCGCGACCAGAGGTCGATTGAGCTCGGCGAGCTTCGCGACCTGCGCGTGCTTTCGGACACTACGATGGTCGAGATTTTTGCCAACGGCGGTGAGGCGGCACTTACGAGCCGTACCTATTCGTCGGCGGTTCCGGCGATGGCGCTGCACGCCGAGGGCGCGGCGTCGATGGATTTCTACCGCCTCGCTCATTAACCGTGCATGGAGCACGATTGGACTTGTTGGGCGGAATGTGTCGCAGTTGCCGCGGCCAACTACCGTTTATCGCGTATAGCGACCGTTTGCGGAATAAGTAACACTCCTTAATAAACCGTGTAAAATCTCAGTTAAGCACGGAGTTTTCCAGGGAGACGCTGTCCTTTGTTATGTGCAAAGGGCGGCGTCTCTTTGGCGCTTAGATGCCGTTGTGCAACAGCGCGACGCGCGTGTCATGTATTGAAAAGCCAATGTCGAGATGGGTCGTGATAAGAATGGGCAAGTATGTAATCGTGGTTGAGTCTGGGTCGGATGTAACGCCGGAGCTCTGCGAGCGCTACGGCATCGTGCGCGTGCCCATGCATGTCACGATTGGTGACGAGACCGTCGAGGACGGCTCGATCGATCCGCTCGAGATTTATTCGCGCTGCAACGAGTTTGGTGTGATGCCCAAGACCAGTGGCTGTTCGCCAGCGGATTTTGCGCATGTGTACGACCGCATCCATGCCGAGCAACCCGACGCGACTATTTTGCATCTTGCATATTCCGAGGCCACGACCTGTTCGCATCAGTCCTCTAAGATTGCGGCTCAGGGGCGCGACTACGTGTTCTCCATGGACACGCGCTTTGTCTCGGTGGGCCAGTCGCTCGTTGTCGTCGAGACCGCCAAGTATATTGAGGCTCATCCCGATGCCACCGTTGACGAGATCTTTGCATTTACGAACTCCGTCATGGACCGCGTGTTGCTGGGTTTTGTTCCTACGGACCTTGCCTTCCTTAAGGCGGGCGGTCGCTTGTCCAACGTCGCATTCCTTGGTGCCCATCTGCTCAAGATTAAGCCCTGCATTGAGGTGACGGGCGGTAAGTTCGTGGCGACCAAGAAGTTCCGCGGTTCTATGCTCAAGTGCGCCCGCGCCTTCATTGACCACATGGTTGCGAAGGGCGAGATTGACTACTCGCACATTGGCCTGGCGTATTCGGTGGGCCTTTCCCAGGAGCTGCGCGATGACATGGAAGTCTATGCGCATGACCTGGGCTTTAAGGACGTTACCTGGACTCAAGTCGGCGGCGTCATCTCGAGCCACTGTGGCCCGACCGCCTTCGGTGCGGTGCTCACGCTTAAGGCGTAAAGGCCGCAGGCGAGCGTTCTTCAGCCTGACATCTCGACGTAGACCCCAGCCATGGTGATGGGGGATAGATTAAAACGTGCCATTCTAGCCCGAGACGTTTAAACGCAAGCGCATGGGCTAGAATGGCTCTGGCATTTTAATTGGTTGCATCCAAGGAGAGGCAAGGTAGCGGGAATGGCTGAGATGACGCTTGAGGGTGTGGACGCTCGTCCTGAGGATTCCGCATTTGCCCTAGGCCGCGTGCATTCAATCGAGACGATGGGAACGGTCGACGGACCCGGCATCCGCTTTGTGGTGTTTGTTCAGGGCTGTCCCATGCGCTGTGCGTATTGTCACAATCCCGATACTTGGTCGGTTAACGGCGGCACGATGGTGACCGTCGAGCACCTGATGGACGAGTTCCAGAGCAACCATGAGTTTTACCGCAGCGGTGGTATTACGGTATCCGGCGGCGAGCCGCTCCTGCAGCCTGAGTTTTTGGCCGACCTGTTCCGCGCAATGCACAACAACCCCGATGGCCGCGTGCATACCTGCTTGGATAGCTGCGGCTATGCGTTCGATCCCGCGCATCCCGAGAAGTTCGATGCCGTACTCAACGAGACCGATATGGTGCTGCTCGACATTAAGCACGCCGATCCCGTCGAGCATAAAAAGCTGACCGGTTGCGATCCCGCACGCATTCTGGCGTTTGGTGATGAGCTTGCGCGCCGCAAGATTAAGGTCGTTATCCGCCACGTGGTGGTGCCGGGCATTACCGATACGGTTGAGGAGTGCGAGAAGCTCGGTCGTCTGATCGCTCCATGGCACAACGTGGTGGGCCTGGAAATGCTGCCGTATCACACGATGGGCGTTGTCAAGTATGAGCAGCTGGGCATTCCCTATAAGCTCGAGGGCGTGCCCCAGATGGATACCGCGCGCATGCCCGAGCTGCGCAACGCCGTCATGACGGGCATGAAAAAGCGCCGCGCGGAACTCAAAAACGCCATCGGCTAGCGAGCCATTTTCGCTCCCCAAGGGCACTCATTGGGGACAGACTTAAATGAGTGCCCCTGGGCACCTAGTTGATTGCTAAAGAGCCCCGTCCTTAAAAGACTGCTCTCTGGGTTGCGGTGAGATGCGCAACAGAATCGTGCCATTTGGATAAATACGCTTGTGGTTTCTTTAAAGACACCTTAAACGCCGCTGAATATCTTTGGAAAGAAATGCCTGCTCGGTATTATGCTGATCGTATATAAACGGTAGCAATCAGGAGACCACGTGCGAAAAAACGCATCGCGGGACGAGTATGTGCCGCAGCATAGCAGCAGATATGAGACGAAGGGCACGTCTTCGCGTGGCCTTGCTGACGCTCGCACCCGCGTGGCGAAGATTGCCGCCATTGGGATGCTGACGTTGGCGGTTATTATCCTCGGAATTACCGCCAAAACCTACGCGTCGGAGCGAATGGCACACTCAGATGCGTCAACGGTACAGACGCAAAACAAAAAGGTCTCTGAATCTAAAGCCACCGCAAGCCAAACCCTGTCGACAGCGAGCCTCAAGACGAGGCTTTCGAAGGCGGACTTTAACGATATTCCCTCAGGCGATACCGTGCAGACCTTCTCACTGGTTGATAACCAGATCCCCGTCCTGGAGGATGAGAGCCTCGCGGCGCTCCAAGATGCCCTGAGTCAGGCGCAGGAGCTGGGCGATGTGGGCGTAGTGTTCTACGACCTATCGAGCGGCAAGGGCGTGACGTATAACGCGGACGCCGAGGTGTACGGTGCGAGTAGCTACAAGGCACTTTATGCGTTGTACATCTGCGAATCTCTGGTCGAGACGGGCCAGGTCTCACTCGATGATTCCCTTGGCACCTATGGCGGCTACAACATGGGCTGGCAGACGGTGCGCGACCTGATCGAGGCCGCGGTCGTTAATTCGGACAACGATTCGTTTATCGCGTTGCGTGCGGCGTTTGACCGTGTCGGTTACGAGGATTGGATTGTCGGTCTTGGCGTCGATTACGATACCGCACTCGATCCGATGAGTGATTTTCCCACTTATTGCCCGCGCACCTCGGCCAAGTTGTGGCGCGAGATGAGCGAGTATCTGAGCCATGATACCGAGACGTCACAATGGCTGTCGGGCCTTCTGGCCTCTACGGCCCGATCGTTTATTCGTGACGGCATTGCGGACGATCAGGCCTTGGTGCGCAACAAGGCAGGCTGGATTAGCGAGGATGGTTGCTATTCGACATGCGATGCGGGCCTTATCGACATCGATGGCCGTACCTATGTCATGAGCATCATGACATCGATGCCGTGGAGCGACCGCTCGAGCGAGGTTACGGCTGCGATTGCAAAGGCTCTGTTTGATACGCGAGCTGCACTGGCCTAGCGTGTTCGTTTGACGAGGTCAAACAAAATGCTGGTACCATACCGTGGTTGAGAATTTCGTATAGGTTTGGGGAATGGCATGGCTACCATCGCGATTATCGGTGCACTCGAAAAAGAGATCATGCAGATTAAGGAAGAGTTGAGCGACGTCTGCGAGGCACAGGAGGCAGGCTTGACCGTTGTGAGCGGTGAGTTCGACGGCCTGACGCTTGTCGCCACAACGGCGGGCATGGGCACGGTGAATGCCGCCGCCGCAACACAGCACCTCATTAGCAAGTATGCTCCACAGGCAGTTGTGCTTTCGGGTATCGCGGGCGGTTTGAACCCCAAACTCCATATCGACGACGTGGTCATCGGCAAACGCCTGCGCTATCTGGATACCGATACCGCGCTTATCGCCGAGTCTGCACCGGGGCTCGAGGAGTTTGGCTCGACGCCTGCGCTGGTCGATATTGCTGCCGATGTGCTTGCTGAGCATGGGTTTGTTGATGCTTCGACAAATGCAGCCGCTTCGAACGAGGGCACCAAGCAGTTCCTGGTCGGTACGATTGCCACGGGTAACCGCTTTGTGACGGGCGCCGCCATGCGCAACGACGCTATCGAGGCGACGCATGCCGATTGTGTCGGCATGGAGGGCGCAGCAATTGCCCATGTCGCAACTAAAAATGGTGTCGATTGCCTGGTGCTGCGCGCTATCAGCGATAATTGTGACGAGGCGTACGATGCGATTTGCGACCGCGAGTTCGACCTGTTCGAGTATGCCCGTACCGCGAGTGGCATTACGCTCGATATCGTTCGCCGTATCGCTGCTATCTATTAGCGCGCTCTTTTGTAAGAACCTACGACCAAGGAGTGTCCATGGCCGATTCCATTAACTACCAGCTTGCCAAGTTCGTCGCCAGCTATGGCAAGGTTTCGCAGATTCCCGAGTCCACCTGCCCCGAGGTGAGCTTCGTCGGCCGCTCCAACGTGGGCAAGTCGTCGATCATGAACAAACTCTTTGGCCGCAAGAACCTGGTGAAGGTTTCGAGCACACCGGGCAAGACGAGCAACATCAACTTCTTTGAGGCTGACGACGTGCACTTCGTCGACCTGCCGGGCTATGGCTTCGCCCGTCGTTCCAAGGCCGAGCGTGACCGCTGGGCAGAACTTATCGGCGACTTCTTCGACTCGGAGCGCAGCTTTAACCTGGTCGTGTCGCTGGTGGATATTCGTCACGACCCGAGCAAGCTCGACCATGACATGATTGACTACCTGCAGGGCAACGAGTTCAACTTTATCGTCTGCCTCACCAAGGCCGACAAGCTCAGCCGCACCCAACAGGCCCGCCAGGCAGCAGCCATCAAAAAGCAGCTCAACGTCCCTGCCGAGAACGTGATCATCACAAGCTCCCAAACCGGTACCGGCATCGACGAACTCAAGCGCCGCATCGCCGAGGCTTGCCTCTAATAAGGGCTCTTGGCAGGCAATAGTATGCATCTATCTATATCACCTCAGTGATAGTTATTGCTACACTATCACTGGGGTGATATTTTTGTTTGGAGGTCGATATGGAGCTTTGGCACGGGTCGGAGGTTGTTGTCGAGCATCCGTCGTTGGATAAATGCAGACAATTCAATGACTATGGGTGTGGGTTTTATTGCACGCCACATGAGGAAATGGCAATGGAGTGGGCATGTCGGACCGAGTCCGATGGTATCGCGAATCGATATGAGCTCGATATTGATGGTCTCGCGGTCTTGGATTTGGAGTCCGGGGAGTTTTCAATCCTCAATTGGCTTGCGTTTTTGGCTAACAATAGGGAGTTCAATGTTTCGACACCGCTAGCGCGCGAAGGACTTCGTTATCTGCTGGATAACTGCCTGATTGATATTTCTCCCTATGACGTTATTCGAGGCTATCGTGCAGACGATTCCTATTTCTCGTTTGCAAGACAGTTTGTCAACGGCATGATTTCGCTCAGGCAGCTGCAACGTATCATGCGCTTGGGTGATTTGGGTATCCAATATGCTCTTATGAGCGAGTGCGCATTTTCGGCGATTAGATTCTGCGATTGGAAGCAGGCTTTGGGGTCTGAGTTTTATCCCAAGCGTTTTGAGCGAGAGCAGAATGCTCGACGCAAATACTTGGATACGGTTAACGGGTTCGATTCCGAAGGTATCGACATTAGGGATTTAATGGCAGGGAGGGTTGATTTAAATGATCCAAGAGTTAACGGATTGTGGGCCGAGTAGGACATATCCCGTCTACTACCTTGAGGATGCAATGAACAACCTTGGCGACTGCTTTGACTATGCCGTGAACGACTATGGAGCGGAAGGGTCCGAGGTCGCTGAGCTCTTTTGCCTGAGCGGTGTAGCTCGCGAGTTCGAACGCGGCAACGCATGGGTCGTATCGGGAAAATCAGGTGTAGAGCTGTTCGCACTTATCGCCGAAAGGTCGGGATATCAAAGCGGGTCTATACCGGACCGCACCTATCGTTTTGAGAAGACGCCGGAGTATTGGACAGGCTGGATATTGGCATATCTGCAATGGCGTCTGGGCGAGTCTTTCGAAGACCTGCTGCATGTCGTTCCGTTCGATGCGCTGTGCAATATGTATTACCCCTGGCACGAAGCCTCAGAGGAGCGTGTGGCGCGTCTTGTTTGCGATATAGCGAAGAAAACACCTCGTCAAACCAAACTGGCGCTAGCAAGAAAGAAGCTTAAGAAAACCCAACAAGATCTAGCATACGAATCGGGTGTGTCACTCCGCTCAATCCAAATGTACGAGCAGCGCCAGAGAAACATCAATGAAGCTTCGGTAACAAGCGTAAG
Organism: Collinsella sp.; assembly: GCA_036550475.1. Taxonomy (GTDB): domain Bacteria; phylum Actinomycetota; class Coriobacteriia; order Coriobacteriales; family Coriobacteriaceae; genus Collinsella. Next base: position 8,713 of record JAXKGH010000109.1, read on the forward strand.
AGCCATAGCAAAAGCCCTCCACTGCAACATCGAAGATCTCCTAGAGCCAGTCTTCGAATACAAAGAAACCAGCGCCGCCTAAACCAATATATTGCCAAGGTTTGTATCTAGTAAGCGCTCCTTACCAGCAAGAGTCCCTACCAATAGATAGCGGCTTAAAGGGCCGAAATCGTATGAATGGCATTGCGACTTCCAAATGGGTGACTGCTGCTTGAAAAGCTATAGAAATAGGGGCCGATTTAACGGCCCCAAGCATCGCATAAATGGCATATACGTTTTATCAACTATTTCTTGTTTTTAACCCATTTGCAGATACGCCAAATAAGCACTCCGACGAGAATCCAAACGAGAGCGATCATAATGTCTGAGCGTGCAGGAATTGGGATCATTGAACTTCCTCAATTGATGTGAGTCTAGTTTGCATAGGTGTGGAGCGTGCTGCCTTCCATGGTCGCTTGCAACACGGCGATACCGGACGTCATCCCCATCGATTCATAGTTGAGTCGATATGTCGCCTGTTTCGAGTTCCATATAAAGGACTCGTTAGTTACCGTACAGCCGATAGTCGTATAGTTTTGTCCCCAAGCGCTGGTAATGAGCGAGTTCGCTATCTTGATCTTGAATTCGCGATAAATAAAAGGACTGTTGTAATAGATAGTCCAAGTTCCAGATGCGTTGTTGTAGTAACTGTCCCATATCAGGCTGGGTTCATTGGTTTTTTTAATTCCTATTACTGCAACGGTCCCATCCTTAAGCTTGATTTGATGAGACTGCTCGGGACCTTTCGTTAAATCAAAATCTTGGGTTGCGCCAGAAATTGCGACAGCATCGCTTTCTGCAGCATAAGCAGTCGAAGGGCTAAACGAGAAACATATCGGTAATATCAAAAGTATCGAGAGGAAAAACGAAGCTTTGAGTGTGCGTAACACTTTGACCACCTCCATACTGCGATGCCTAGTTAAATAGTAGCATAGATAAACAGTTTATTATGTAACCTAAAAAGCCCCTATCTGCCCGGCGCCCCTTCAAAGCGTGGGTCCCTGTAGACATCCTCAGCAAGGGGACCGGTGAGAGCAATGAGGCAGGGCGCTACAGGTACTCGATTTGAGCGCCTTCCGTGTCGCACGTCAGAATATGCGTGTCACACTTGGGGAACTGCTCACGCAGCTTGACCTGCAGGAACTTTGCCACGATGGTGTCGTCAGTCACGGCCATGAGGGTCGAGCCGGAGCCACTGATCCAGATGGTCTTGGCGCCTCCGTTAAGGCAGGTGTCGCGCACAGCGTTGTAGTCGGGAATCAGGCGGCGGCGATAGGGCTCTTGGATGCGGTCGTCATTGGCGGCGGCAATCAGGTCCAGGTCGCCGGTCTCCAGGCCGCGTGTCATGCCAGCAATGCGGCCCATCTGCCATACGGCGGTGGAGAGTGGAATCTCCTGCGGCACAACCTTGCGCGCCTCACTCGTATGAACCTCGTAGGGCGGAATCACGGTAATAAAACGCAAGCGATCGCTTACCTCGTATCGCAGGCACTGGGGCAGCGAGTCGGTCGGCGTAAAGGAGCAGACGGCGCCGCCCAGGATAGCGGGGGCGACGTTATCGGGATGCCCTTCGACCTCGGTGGCAATGCGGACGAGCTCGGCGCGGTCGACGGTGTGGCCCGTCAGCGCGGCGGCCGCCATGATGCCAGCGACGACGCAGGTTGAGCTGGAACCCAGGCCGCGGGCGACGGGCACGTCGGTCTGAATGTCGATGGCGACGGGGAAGGCCGGCTCGCCCCATGCGGCCAGTGCATCCACAAAGCTCACGTAGACCAGGTTATTCTCGTTTTGGAACTCCTCGGGGCAGCCCGTGATGGTGAGCTTGTCGGCGCGCTCGAAGGTGAAGTGCGAGTAGAGGCTGACGGCCATGCCGAGGGTATCGTAGCCGATGCCTAGGTTGGCGCTGGTTGCTGGGACGGTGATTTTGATCATGTGGGTCCTCCTGGGCGGGTCTGGCCGTTTAGTTCGCTGCTTGGGCAGTCCTGGCTCGCTCGGAAAGCACATTAAGTGCTTTCCGGCTCGTGCGGAACTCGCGACGAACTAAACGGCCAGACCCGCTCGCATGCTCGTCATCATTCCGAAAGCTAAATAAATAGAAGGTGCGCCGGCTTTCGCCGGCGCTTAATAAGGGATCTAGTTGGTGCTCATTCGTTTTGCTGCGGACTCGACGTAGCTTGCCATCTCATCGACGTCGCAGACGTCTTCGAAACGGACGGGCTTGGATTCGAGTTCGGCGAGCTGGGTCGGGGCGACCGTGTTGGTGGCCTGCTCGAGCACACGCATAGCCTCAAAATCATCCTCGGGAACGTCGAGGCCCAGGGCGTCGCAGCAGGCACGCGGAAACTTGTAGGGGCTGGCGGTCGAAAGCAGCACGCGGGCCTTGGCGCCCTCGGCGGGGGCGACCTTTTCAAAGACGTGATAGCCGCAAGCGGTGTGCGGGTCGATCACGTAGCCGTTCGCATCCCAGCAACTCTTGATGGCAGCGCGGACCTCGTCCTCGCTGGCCCAACCGCAGCCAAAGACGCTCTGAATCTTTGCCAGCAGGTCGGCGGGAACCTCGTAGCGACCCGTCTGGGCAAGCTGCTCCATAAGGCCGGCAACGAGCTCGCAGTCGCCGTCGGACAGGAAGTACAGCATGCGCTCCAGGTTGGAGCTAATAAGGATGTCCATCGACGGCGAGATGGTCGTGAAGAACGGGCGGTTACGGTCGTAAACGCCGGTGGTCAGGAAGTCGGCAAGCACGTTGTTCTTGTCGCTCGCCACGACGAGCTTGGCGACGGGCAGACCCATACGCTTGGCATAGTAGCCGGCCAGGATATCGCCAAAATTGCCGGTCGGTACGCAGAACTCCACGGCGTCGCCGGCCTCGATGGCGCCGGCGCGCAGCAGCTGCGCATAGGCGGCAAAGTAGTAGACGACCTGCGGTACCAGGCGGCCGACGTTGATGGAGTTGGCGCTCGAAAGCACCGTGCCGGCGGCCTCCAGGCGCTCGGCAAGCTCCTTATCGGCAAAGATGCGCTTGACGGCGCTCTGGGCGTCGTCAAAGTTGCCGCGGATGCCGCAGACGGCGACGTTGTCGCCCTCCTGCGTGGACATCTGCAGGTTCTGGACGCGGCTGACCTTGCCCTCGGGATAAAAGACGGTGATGCCCGTGCCCGGAGCGTCGGCAAAACCGGCGAGTGCGGCCTTGCCCGTGTCGCCCGACGTGGCGGTGACGATCATGATGCGCTCGGCGCCGCCGTCCTTGGCGGAAGTGCGGGCCATCAGACGGGGGAGCATCTGCAGGGCGACGTCCTTGAAGGCGCTTGTGGGGCCGCCAAAGAGCTCCATCACATAGGTCTGGGGGGCGTCAGCGCCCGGCGCAGCGTCGAGTTTGACGAGCGGCGTAACCTCTTCACTCGTGAACGTGCCGCGGTATGCCTCGTCGACACACGCCGAAATTTCTTCGGCCGTGTAATCATTCAGTAACATTCCCAACACATCTTGAGCGATTTCAAAGTACGATTTATCTGCAAGCGAGCTGATATCGACCTGCTGGGTGCCGAGCTCGTCCGAGACAAACAAACCCCCGTCGGGAGCGATGCCGGTGCGGATTGCCACCTTACTTGAGCACGATAAAGTGCGTCCTCGTGTACTATGATAAGTTCCCATATAACACTGCTCCTCGGATGCCTTGGACCCAATCGGTGAAACCATGGTATCAGAGCGCGCAAAACAGGTTTGCAGAGGCTTTTAGAAAGGTAACCTCAAGCCCATGATTAAGATTGCCAAGTTTGGCGGCTCGTCGGTCGCCGACGCCGAACACTTCAAGAAGATCAAGGCCATCGTCGATGCCGACCCTGCCCGCCGTTTTGTGGTGGTTTCCGCCTGCGGCCGCCGCTTTAAGGGCGACACTAAGGTAACCGACCTGCTCTACCTGGTTAACGCGCACGTTAAGTATCACGTGTCGTGCGAGGAACTACTCGAGGACATCGGCCAGCGCTATTTTGATATCGCTGACGAGTTGGAGCTCACCTATCCCATCCGCGAGGAGTTCGCGGCCTTTGCCGAGCGCGCCCGCTCGGGCGGCTACTCTACCGAGGAGCTCGTGAGCCGTGGCGAGTACTTCACCGCTCGCCTGATGGCGGAGTACCTGGGCCTGCCGTTCTTGGACGCCGCGACGGTTGTGGCGTTCCATCACGACGGTACGCTCAGCATGAATCGCACCTCCGAGCTGGTGCAGGAGTACGGTCAACAGGGCGGCTTTGTTATGCCTGGTTTCTACGGCGCGACGCGAGAGGGCCAGATCAAGCTGCTCGACCGTGGCGGCGGCGATATCTCGGGCTCGATCCTGGCCAAGTGCCTGGGCGCCGATCTGTACGAGAACTGGACCGACGTTTCGGGTTTCTATTCTGCCGATCCGCGTATTGTTCCCGAGGCTCAGCCCATTGCGCGCGTTACCTACGAGGAGCTGCGCGAGCTTTCGTACATGGGTGCGAGCGTTCTGCACGAGGAGGCCGTGTTCCCCGTGCGCGAGGCGGGTATTCCGCTGGTCATCAAGAACACCAATGCGCCGCAGGACCCCGGCACCATCATTAGCGAGACGGCTGATGAGGGCGAGGCAGAGCCCATCATTACCGGCGTGACCGGCAAGCGCGGTTTTGTCGCCATCAACGTGGCCCGCGACCGCACCAAGCCCCGCGTTGGCTTTATGCGCCGTGCGCTTTCGGTGTTCGAGCGTTATGACGTTTCCGTCGAGCACATGCCCACCGGTGTCGACCGCTTTGGCGCCGTGGTGCAGGAGCGGGACGTTCACGATTCGCTGTACTCGCTCGTAGGCGACATTCAGCAGGAGGTCGAGCCGCTCGAGATCGAGGTTGTCGAGGGTCTGGCACTTATCGCGACCGTTGGCCGCAACCTGCGCGGTCGTGCCGGCATCTCTGGCCATCTGTTTGGCATGCTTGGCCAGGCCGGCGTGAGCGTGCGTATGATTTCGCAGAGCTGCGACGAGATCAACATCATCATTGGCGTGGAGGAGAAGGACTTCGATCTGGCGATTCGGACCATTTACCGTGCCTTCTCCGATGAGAACGGCATTGTGAAGGTCTCCGACCTGGAGGCTTCCGCGCCGGTCGATCCTGCTCTGGCTGCGCTCCACAAGTAGCTGCTATCTCGCTAGATTTTTGGGACTCGCCTCAAAAATCTACGGCGGGGCGTTTCGTTTCGGTTTCGTTTCGACGGGGCGGGTTTCGTGCCCGCCCCGTTCTTGTATACACTGGCAACAATAATCGGCCTGCTTGGCGTGCGGGCGATAGCCACAACCTTTAAAGGGGGAAGCATGAAACAGTACACGGTTGCTATTTTGGGCGCGACGGGAGCCGTGGGCACCCAGATGCTCGAGTGCCTCAACGAGCAGGAGTTTCCGGTCGGTAAGCTCAAACTGCTGGCAAGTGCACGCTCCGCGGGCAAGACCGTTGAGTTCCGCGGCGAGCAGATTGTGATCGAAGAGGCTTGCCCCGAGGCCTTTGAGGGCTGCGATATTGTGCTTGGCGCCGCCGGCGACGACATCGCCAAGGAGCTGCTGCCCGAGGCCGTCAAGCGCGGTGCCGTCGTGGTCGATAACAGCCATGCCTTCCGCATGGACCCCGAGGTGCCGCTGGTCGTGCCCGAGATCAATGCCGACGATATCAAGTGGCATCACGGCCTTATCGCCAACCCCAACTGCGCGACCATCATCGGCCTGGTTCCCACGTGGCCGCTGCATCAGCTCGCCGGTGTGAAGCGCATGATCGTCTCGACGTATCAGGCGGCTTCGGGTGCCGGCGCTCCCGGTATGGCCGAGCTCGAGGCTCAGCTGGCCGCCCTGGGCCGCGGCGAGGAGATTCCCGAGCCGCGCGCGTTTGCCGCCCAGCTGGCGAGCAACCTGATTCCGCAGATCGGCGGCGTCAAGGAGGAAGGCTTTACCTCCGAGGAGATGAAGCTGCAGAACGAGGGCCGTAAGATCATGCACCTGCCCGAGTTGCGCGTGAACTGCACCTGCGTGCGCGTGCCCGTGCTGCGTTCGCACTCCGAGAGCATTACGCTCGAGTTTGAGCGCGATATTACGGTCGAGGAGGCTCGTGCTGCGCTGGCTGCCGCTCCCGGCGTCAAGCTGGTTGACGATATGGCTGCCGAGGATGCACACGACCGTTTCCCCATGCCGATGGATACGTCCGACCAGGACCTGATTTGGGTCGGTCGCGTGCGCCGCGACATCTCGAACCCCGAGGCCGCGCGCGGTATCACCTTCTGGTGTTGCGGCGATCAAATCCGTAAAGGCGCGGCAACCAACGCCGTCCAGATCGCTAAGCTGCTCTGCGAGTAGCGGTGGACCTGTCCGGCGGGGGTCGGGCTTAGTTTTCAGAACGTCCTCGACCATGTGTGGCGCCTTGTCCTGCTCCTTCGGAGCCGCGGACAAGGCGCCAC
>JAXKGH010000110.1:0-8779 GCA_036550475.1 Collinsella sp.
GCAATTCCAATGACTTCACTAAATCTCGCCCAGGCCCAGCTTTCCGGAATCCCAAACGGAACCTCGTCCGCGATGCACTTGTCGCTCAGAACGCGTCCCTTAGTGTCCACGTGCTTCTCATAGGGGGAGCCATCGGAACCGATATAGATAATGCTCTCCCCGCCCTTCGGGAATTTAGCCTTACCCTCAGCAATAAGCTTATGCTTCTCTTCACGAATACGCTCAAGCAGGACGCTTGCAGGCTCATCACTCGGGTCTTGTGGAACGAGCTTTCCCTCAATCGCCATTTGCAGGATTGAGTTCTTCAGGTCTTTTGCCTTCATCTACGCCTCAATCCCAAGAATCTCGCAAATACGAGCAAGCTTCTGGTCAATCTCGGCATCGAGCTTAGCGCGCTCTTCTTTGTAGTTCCTGATCAGTTCGTCAGGCGGTAAGATCTCCTCTTCCTCGTGAGGATAGCCGCACACGTCAAAGTTAAAACCGCCGTCTCGCAACTCGTCAACCGTATAGTACTTGGCCTTGGGATTGCCGTCTTCCTCGATATCCCGACGGTTCTCCCACCATTCCTTTACAGGTGCAAAATGTTCGATCCTAATGGGCTTGGTCTTAGAGAAGTGTTTATACCCCTCGGGCATGTCCATGCGATAGAACCAAACGCCCTCAGAGGCCCCCGTATTATCGAAGAACAGAACGTTAGTAGTGATGCTCGTGTACGGAGCGAAAACACTCTGTGGAAGGCGCAAGACAGTATGCAAGTTCATGTCCTCAAGCAGGCGACGCTTGATCTCCGTCTTTGCACTATCCTGGCCAAAGAGAAAACCATCCGGAATGATAACAGCAGCGCGGCCGCCTCGCTTAAGACGATAAAGAATGAGTCCAAGGAATAGATCTGCGGTCTCGGAGCTACGGAGTGCAACAGGGAAGTTGTTTTGCACCGATGCACTCTCGGACCCGCCATAGGGCGGGTTCATAAGTACGACGTCAAACTGGCCGTCAGGCTTGTGCTTCCACTCGCGAACATCCTTCTCGAGAGAGTTATCGTGAAAGACTTCAGGATTATCGATATCGTGCAACAGCATGTTGGTCACGCACAGCAGGTAAGGGAGCTGCTTCTTCTCGATGCCGTAGACCGATCTTGCATAGAGTTCACGATCGGCTGGAGTCTGAACCTGGGAGTCGAGAATCTTGAGGGCGCTCGTCAAAAAGCCGCCCGTGCCACACGCGAAGTCAGCCACAGTCTCGCCGAGCTTGGGCGCAAGTGCCTGGGCCATAAAGTCAGTCACCGCTCGGGGCGTGTAAAACTCGCCGGCATTACCCGCGGACTGTAAGTCTTTCAGGATGGTCTCGTAAATTTCACCGAAGGCGTGGCGCTCTTTGTACTCGGTAAAATCAACCGACTCGTCAATCTCGTTGATGACTTGACGAAGTAGAATCCCATCCTTCATGTAGTTGTTGGCGTCAGTAAAAGCAGCCTTGACGACGACGTGTCGCAAAGGCGCATCAGGTGCAAGCTCAAGACTCTCAAGAGTCTTGAATAGATCATTGTTCACAAAGTCGAGAAGCTCATCGCCAGTAAGCGCCTTGCCGTCTTTCGCATCGTGCGCCCAGCTATACCAGCGCAAGCGCTCGGGGATGATGGACTGATAGGAGTCATCGTGAAACTCCCACTCCTGCTCCTTGGCATCGTAAATCTTGAGGAAGAAAAGCCAAGTCATCTGCTCAATGCGCTGCGCATCGCCATTGATGCCGGCGTCTTTGCGCATGATGTTCTGCAGGGTCTTTACGAGAGATCCCAGTGCCATTTGCTATCGTTACCTTTCTCTATGCGATGTAGAGCTCGTCCTCGAGCATCTGCGCTGCCTGAATGTACTGTTGTTTGCCGCCGAATGCGGCGACGATCTTCATTGGGCTGCCAAACCGACGGAATTCCTCGAGGTCGAGGACGTGGGTGTCGTCCAAGTCTACGAGGTTCGACGTCGCATATTTGTCGAGAAGCGCTTCAAGGACCTCACGCGCGACGCCGGCATACTCATAGAGCACGCCCTTTTTCTTGACACTATTGGCTCTCTCGCTGCGCGTAAGAGGTCTCTGGTCGTAAGCAATGTGGCAAATGAGGTCAAAGTCGCTCATTTGCTCCTGTCCAGTCTCGAGCCGCAGCTCATCCAGGAATACGCCACGCGCGCGCAGCTCATCGATAATCGCTTGTTTCTTATGTTCAGAGTTCCACGCCGCTAGGAAGTGGTCAAGAGTGTCGTATTCGCCGAGAATGTTTTTTCGCGTATAGTCCTTAAGGCTCTCAGTTACAAGAAGGCCATCGGAGGAGTAATACTGCACCATCTCCGACACTACATAGACGTCGGCCCCATGAACGTAATATTTCACATGGGAGGACGGATCGTCCGGCGGCAATACGGGTGGGTCTACGATCGGAGACGGAGGCGGAACGGGACTGCCGCCATTGCCGCCGGGACCCGGATCCGCAATGGGGTCACCCGGATTAGGCTCAAACACAACAACAGGTTCGCCATCAAACTCGGAATCTGCAAACAAACGCGATGCGTCACGAAAATCGAGGATGGTGAAATAGAGTTTGTCGTAGTCCTCACAGATACGGGTTCCGCGGCTGATAATCTGCTTGAACTCCGTCATTCCGTGCTCACCGAACTTGTTGTCGAGCACGACTACCTTACACGTCTTGCAATTAACACCAGTGGTGAGAAGCTTCGAAGTCGTAACGATGGTCGGGTATTTCTCGTCGGGGTCGATGAAGTTATCTAACTGAGCCTTACCTTCCCTGTCGTCACCCGTAATCTTCATGATGTAGGTGGGGTGATCTCTTACGATATCGGCGTTCTCGTTTACAAGGGCACGTCGCATATTTTCGGCATGCTCGATGTCAACGCAAAAGACTATGGTCTTGGAGTAACGATCCGTCTCCTTTAGAAATTGAGTTATCCGCTTGGCAACTTCCTCGTAGCGCTCTTTGATGACAATCTCGCTGTCGAAGTCTTGCTTCTCGAAAACACGTTTGGGCAGAGCTTCGCCGCGATCATCTATGGTGCCTTCCTCAGTACGGTATCCGTAAATGTCGACGTTCAGCTTAGGACGAATAACTTTATACGGGGCGAGAAAGCCATCCTCGATTCCCTGTTTAAGGGAGTAGGTGTAGACAGGTTCGCCGAAGTAGGTAATGTTTGAAACCTCTTCAGTCTCCTTTGGCGTAGCCGTCATACCGATTTGAATTGCACAATTGAAATACTCAAGTACCTTACGCCATGCGGAGTCCGCCGCGGCGCTTCCGCGATGGCACTCGTCGACGATAATCAAATCAAAGAATTCCGAGTCGAACTCGCGGAATATTTCTTCACCGTTTTCTCCAACAAGCTGTTGGTAGAGCGAGAAATAGACCTCGTAAGCAGAATCGAGCTTTCGACCTACGACCTTGGTTGTAACCCTCTTGAGAGGCTTGAAATCGCCGTCTATGGTCTGATCGACGAGAATATTGCGGTCCGCCAGATAGAGAACCTTACGAACCTCGGTAGTCTGTCGCAAGCGATGAACGATTTGAAAAGCCGTAAAAGTCTTTCCCGTTCCCGTTGCCATAACGAGCAAGATGCGATTCTTACCTCGCGCAATAGCTTCAAGCGTACGATTGATGGCGATGCACTGATAGTAGCGAGGATGATTGCCGCCGTGCTCCTGGTAATACGGAGCGGTCACAATCTCCTGGCTATACGGATGTTCAAGCCCCTTAGCTTTTGAGTATCGTGTCCAAAGTTCCGCCGGAGTGGGAAACTCGTCCATGGCAAGAGCGCGCTCTTTCCCGGTAAGAAAATCGTGCTCAACAAAACCCTTTCCGTTTGAGCTGTACGCAAACGGAATATCGAGCAGCTGGGCATATCCCATCCCCTGTTGGAGACCGGCATCAACGGTGTGCTCCGTATCCTTAGCCTCGACGATTGCGATAGGGATGCCCGGAGCATACATCAGAAGGTAGTCAGCCTTCTTCTTGTCTTTACGGGTGACCATACTTCCGCGCACAACAATCTCGCCACTGGTAAAGAAATACTCAGTGAAGACTTGGGTATTGCGATCCCACGACTTCATAATCGCAGGATCAATGAGTTTAAGCCGTGTGTCAGACTCGTTCATACGTCTCGGAACCCCTCATTGCGCAAAGCGACAGCTATTGATGTTGAGTTGATTAATTTTATCATCACTATGCAATCTAGCAGCCGCTTTATACTAAATGAGACGAAGTAAAGTCAGCCCCGTGAGAAAGCTCCAAAGAAAGCAAAATGAGCCCCGTTGACTTGAGTCAGAGGTCATTCCCGGAGCCCCGCCTACCTCCCCTCCGCCTTCAGCTTCAGCAGCAGGTCGCCCAGCTCGGGGCACTTGTTGGAAAGGCGCATCTGGGCTCGATCGCCCATCCTCCACCGCTGGCGGATCTCCTGAGCACGCGGACTCACGCGATAGTCCCCGTCCATCACCTGCTTGAGCAACTTGGCGGTCACGCGCGCGTCGGCTAGGGCACTGTGGGCGTGACCCGTCGACTCGTCAAACTCGATGCCAAACCACGTCGCCGCGTCATTCAAAGAGACGCACTCGTGGCTGCCCACGTCCATGATCGAGGTGTAAAACGCCTGCAGATCGGCCCAGTCCGTAGGAAATGCGGCAAGGTCGATTTGCTTTGCCTGGCACTCGGTCATAAGCTGTCGACGGTCCGTCCCGCTCCAGCAAACTATCTGGGCGGAGTAGCGGCCGATCCAATCGCTGAGCCTTTTGATCACCATGTAGAGCGGGTCGGCCATCGCGGTGTCCACGGCCGATATACCTGTGAGCTCGCGGACGGGAAACGCAACGCCTTCGGTAAATTCCGTCTGCACAAACTGCGAGAACTCGCCCATAACGTTGCCGTGGTAATCGAGCTTGACGGCGCCGACCTCGATAATCTCATTGCGCAGTCCACGGCGCTGGCGCTGCTTTGGCACCGGCGTAAACTCAAAGTCCAGCACAATCTGGCGCGCAAAGTTCGTCGTGTCGATAGCCGAGATACCCGGCGTCTTTTCAGCTGACACGGTCATGGCCTTTCTCCGTCAACTGCCGCTTGCTACATAGGCGGCTACATTGCCGTAAGGATAGGCGCCCGCGCGGACATGAAAGCGGGGCGCAATACCATGCGCCAAGCACACGCCATGCAGACGGCCCCAAGAGAGTCGCCCGCTCTATTCAAATGCATGAAAAAGATTGAGGCCCGGTGACTTGAATCAGCGGTCATCCCGGGCCCATCAGAGCTCGTAGAGCTCTTGGTTGCTTTGGTCTCGCTCTTCACGGCGCTTATCGAACTTTCCGAGGCACTCAAGCAGCATTCGAAGCATAACAAGTCGCTGCCATTAAGGCACTGACCTCTTGACCAAGCAACGGCGCTGCCCAGCTATCACCCTTGGGCTGCCGTCAACTTTATTCTATCCGCGAGCATCTGGTTTACCAAATGGATTTTCGGTAAAGGAAGCACGGCACGCCCGCAAAACCACTACGCCCCAAGTGCCGCCATGGGAATCACCGCCACGCCGTCGTCGCGTGTGTAGGCAATGCTCCCCTTTCCAACCACGACCGCCAAAAACGCCGGCGCGGCATTCTGGGCGGCAGGATTGGAGAGCACTTTCCTCTCCAGCGCCTTGAGATTTCTCGCTCCATCGTCTGCTTTCGCATCACTCAGCTTGACCTCGATGGCTCCCCAGCGCCCGTCGTGCTCAACGATCAGATCGACCTCAAGGCCCTTCTCATCTCGGAAATAATGGACACTGTTGTCGACACCGCCGTAGGTGGAAAGGAACACGCGCACGTCGCGCAGGACGAGATTCTCAAAGAGCATCCCCAGCGTTTGCATATCGCCAAGCAGCCGCTCAGGGGTAGCCCCCAGCAACGCCGCCGCAAGTGACGGGTCACAGAAGTAGCGCTTGGGGCGCACGCGAACGCGGGCCTTCGAGCGCATGGGCGGCTCCCATCCGCACAGGTCCTCGGTCAGCTTGAGCCTGTTGAAGAGGTCCAAGTACGCAGCGATGGTCCTCTCGTCGGGGCCCGCCTCACCGTACGAGGCGTCCTTTACGAGCGTCTTGTACGTGACAGCCTGGCTCTCGTTCATGGCAAGAGCTCGCAAAAGGCCGTGTGCAAGCTCGGGCGACATGCCCTCGTCCAGCACGTTGACGTCGAGCACCGAGTGCACGTACTGGCTTGCCGTCTCTCGCGCAAGATCTTCCGAAAGCCCAAGATTTGCAGGCCAACCGCCCCTGCAGCACCAGCGGGCGACGTCATCCACCGTGCTCTCGCGACGCTGAGGGGCAAAATCCTCGCCCTTAAAGAGGCTTGCCAGTGACACGAGCGGCTCGCCGTCGCCCGACTCACACAGGGCCATGGGGCGCATTGACAGACGGGCGATCCTACCCGTGCCGGAATGACGAACATGGCTGCGCTCCTCGCTTTTGAGCGCGGTCGAGCCCGTGAGCAAAAGTGTCCCCCGTTCGTTGCCGCTCGCGTCCACGAAACGCCGGGCGGCATCCCAAACCTCGGGCACCTCCTGCCATTCATCGACCAGGTGTGGCGCATCGCCGATGAGCGCCAGGCTTGGGTCGACCTCTGCCGCCGCACGCTGCGCAGGCTCATCGAGCCTGGAGACGCTCGCCGAGCGAGAGAGCGCCGTCCAGGTCTTGCCGCACCATTTGGGGCCGTTGATCTCCACACAGCCAAACGCCCGCATAAGGGTGTCGAGGCGCTCCTCTATGAGCCGGGGCCTATATCCCTTTTGGGTCAATCTCTTTGGTGCATCCATAGACGGCCGTCCCTCTCTATCACGCGATATGCGAAATTACGCCATTCTCAATGCTGATTTTACGCTACTTTCAATGTAGTTTTTACGCCATGACAGATGTAGTTTTTACGCCATTTTCATTGAAGGTTTTACGCTTGGCATCCTTAGCGCGACCCATTCCGAGCATCACATCAGAGCGTGCTTGGTTATCTCCGCTCGCACATCTCGGCAAACGAAATCAGCTTGGCATCTCCCCTGCTCGCCGCAGCTTCCTGACATCCTTGCGTAAAGCCTCGCTTCGAGAAGATCGCATAGCTTTTGTGCTGCCGCCTAAAGAGCTCGCTTCGATGCACGAGCTTTTGCAGCACGTCTTCGCCCACCGGTTCATTGCGCCATTTGCACTCCGCAAACAGAGCAGTGCTCTCGCCATCGTCAACAATCAAGTCGATTTCTTCCTGCGTATGCGTGCGATTATCCGTCCCCCACCAGCGCCCGACGCTCGCCGGAACCACATCGAGCTGGCCCGCGCGCGCGAGTTCGTACACGTATTGTCTGCATATAAGCTCAAAGACCGTACCCATGTAATCCGATACGTGTGGCTCAATGCGCTTATACGCCATCTCGGCCATATCGTTTTGAATCAGCCCGATGTTCTGCGGAACAAACTTGTACCAGAACCTAAACATCTGATCGCTCAGCAGATACACGGCTCGCTTATTACTCGTCTCGTTTAGGGGCAGCTCGCGCTCGACAATCCCAAGCGACGCCAGCTTATCCACATAGCTCTTTACGTTGCTCGCAGGGATTCCCGTAGAGCTCGCAATCTCCGAGATCTTCGAGCACCCCTGGGCAATTGCTTGCACGATCGCATCATATTGCTCGGGATTGCGGCACTCCTGCAATAGCAGGTTACTCGGCTCCTCAAAGAGATAGCCCGTAGGAGTTAGAAAAAGACGTTTGATGTTGTCCTTGAGCGGTGCGGCAGGATCGACTTTCTCGATATATGCAGGAATGCCACCTGTCATGCCATAGCAAACTGCAGCGTCTTCGCGACCCATGCTCTGCCACAACCCGAGGGTCGTCGTAAAATCGAGCGGCATGATCTTAAACTGGGCCGTACGCCTACCGTATAGTGGGCTCTCGTAGCCCAACACCTGTTCCTCCATAAACGAAAGAGACGAGCCGCATAGGATCAGCATTAGCCTGGTCTCTTTGTATAAGTGGTCGATCTTGTCTTGCAGCAACGAGCTGATCTCGGGATTCGATTGGGCGAGATAGGGATACTCGTCAATCACGACAATCAAACGCTCCGTTCGAGCCATGGTGACCAATGCATCGAACGCCTCGTCAAAACTACGAAACGACACGCCTGCAGCACCAACCGAGCCTGCAAGTATCGCCTGGCTAAAGCCGTGCAGGTTTGCCTCCGCATTGGTACGACGAGCTTGAAAGTAAATAGCCTTCTTGCCTTGGATGAACTCTGTGATAAGGCGCGTTTTACCCACACGACGGCGGCCGTAAATCACAGGCATCTCAAAGGAGTCCGTGCCATACAGTCGATTGAGCTCGGACATTTCCGCTGTTCTTCCGACAAACATAGACCATCCTTCCTTTACGTTATAGCTAGCTATATTATACCTTCCTATAATATAGCTAGCTATAACGTAATTCGACAAGCGGCGCACACGAAAGGGGCGGTACACCACCGCACGTGGACCGTTCCGGAAAATGCATCCCGTTCTGGAGCCAAAACTGGGCCGTAGTTTCCGCCAAGCATCCCATCCGTTCATCCCATTCTGAGGCTTGAATCCGGAACACAGTTTCCGCTCCAAATCAGAACCACCCTTAAAAAGGGTGGTTTGCTCTTAGGGTATAACCCACGGGCCCCGGGCTCGCGTCTAAAGGCGCGGGCCCGGACTTCGTCCAGGCCTAGTGCATCTTGACCCGTGGCGCGCCGGTCGAACCGGCAGC
>JAXKGH010000111.1:0-4463 GCA_036550475.1 Collinsella sp.
GCCCAGGCCGACGCCGCCCAGCCCGCGCAGGCCGACGCCTCCCAGCCCGAGGCCTCGCAGGCCGACGGCGCCCAGGCGGAGCCCGCCCGGTCCGAGGCGGCCGCGCCCGTCTCGCTCTCATACTCGGCCCACGTCTCCAATATCGGCTGGATGGGCGCCGTCGCCGGCGGCGAGGTCGCCGGCACGACCGGCAGGGGGCTCCCCCTCGAGGCGCTGCGCCTCGTCCTGTCCGACGCCTCGACCGGCGAGCCCCTCGGCGCCGACGCCATATCCGTCGAGGCCCACGTCTCCAATGTCGGCTGGCAGGCCGCCGTCGGCAACGGCGGCACCGCCGGCACGACCGGCCAGTCCCGCGCCGTCGAGGCCCTGAGGGTCAGGCTGTCCGGGGAGCTGTCGGCCCGCTACACCGTCTGGTACCGCGTCCACTCCGCCGAGTTCGGCTGGCTGGGCTGGGCGTGCGACGGCGCCGACGCCGGCTCGGCGGGCTACGGCCGCGCCGTCCAGGCCGTCCAGGTCGCGGTCCTGCCCAAGGGCGACCCCGCCCCGGGCGACACCACCTGTCCTTTTAAGAGCCGTAGCGATGAACCTGCCTCAATCACTGTTCGCTCACATACGTCGAATATTGGGTGGATGTCGCCCGTAGGTGGCGGATCTGTTGCCGGGACAACTGGTAGGGGCCTCCCCATGGAGGCTCTTGAGGCTCAGCTTGGCTGGTATGGTCACTCGGGCTCCATTGAGCTTCGTGGCCATGTTTCTAATGTTGGCTGGCAGCAGTGGTCTGAGGGGCGCTGTGGAACGACTGGTAAGTCCCAGCGTCTCGAAGCCGTCCAGATTCGTCTAACCGGTGAGGCAGCTGAAAAATATGATATTTGGTACTGTGCTCATGTCTCGGGTATAGGCTGGCTTGATTGGGCTTGCAATGGAGCTGCCGCTGGTTCTGCCGGTAAAGGCAGGGCTATCGAAGCGGTTAAGGTAATCCTTGTGGAGAAAGGCGGAGCAGCTCCCGGCTCTTCGGACAAGGTTTTTATCGGCGATCCAGATGCTGTTACGGTTTCCGGATCGGCCGTTTCTGGGGAGGGTCTTGGCTCCTCTTCTGGTCAAAAGGCCACGATCGGGGGCAAGGGCGCTAAACTGCTGAGCTCTATTGCCTTAAGCGTTGCTGGCCAGACTGATGACGGATCAATTTCCTATGCCGTTATGGATGCATATTCGGGCTGGGGTGCTTCTGTATCGGATGGCGGTGCTGCCAAGGCGGTATCCGGTGCACCCATAAAAGCGATAAAAATGTCGCTGAGCGGCCAGCTCGCTGCCAATTATGACATCTGGTATCGAGTATACGATTCCGGTAATGGCTGGACGGGCTGGACGTCAAATGGTCAGGCATGTGGCGTCTCTGGTGGTTCTTCCGGTTTGTGCGGTATCGATGTTGTACTTGTAGGTAAGGGTCAGTCTTCGCCTGGCTCCACTGCCAATGCATTTATCGAGGTGTCCGGAATCGGTCTTATTTCTCAAGCGCACGTTGCTTCTGCAGGCTGGTTGGCTCCCGTTGGCAATGGCGAAGCTGCAGGTCAGACAGGTATGTCTCGTTCTCTGCAGGCGTTGTATGTTTCGACGGAGGGTATTGATGCCTCCGTCGAAGTGTCGGCACACGTTGCGAATATCGGTTGGCAACCATACGTCTCGGGTGCTTCCTACGCTGGCACTGTTGGCAAGGGTCTCGCAATTCAGGCGGTTAAATTAAGGCTATCTGGCAAAGACGCTTCAAAATACGATATTTACTACCGTGTTCATGCGGCGGATTATGGCTGGCTTGGTTGGGCTAAAAATGACGCCGCAGCTGGCACCGTTGGGTTGTCTAAGCAGGCCGAGGCAATTCAAATTAAGTTGGTTGCCAAGGGTTCGTCCGACGCTCCCGTTCAAGATCATGCTGCGTTGATCCAGCTTCCCGGTCTATCTGCTAAGGCAAATTGCTCCGGTCTTGGCTGGCAAGCATCTGTTGGCAATGGCGGTGTTGCTGGACGGTTGGGCAGAACCGTGCCATGGAGGCAATGCAACTGTCCCTTTCTGATAGTTCCATGAGTGGCGGCATTTCGTATTCTGCCCATGTATCCAATATCGGTTGGCAGTCTGCTGTTGCGGACGGGGCTACATCGGGAACTGTTGGCCAAGGGCAGCAAATCCAGGCCGTTAAGATTAACTTGACTGGCGACGTTTCGAATTACTTTGATGTTTGGTATCGCGTCCATGTGTCAAATTACGGATGGCTTGGCTGGACCAAAAATGGATCACCGGCGGGCACCACAAAGCTTGCCATTCCTGTTCAGGCTTTACAGGTAAAGATTGTCCCCAGGGGCGCTTCCGCACCAGGCTCTATGTCTGATTCGTATTTTGAGACCTATCGTTATATGGGGTATCAGACCCCGGGATCTTATCCAAAGGTTAGTTGCAATAGCGTGCAGCTTCCTTCGTATTGCACTGGTTACTTCACGTATGTCACGCCTTCTCGAATTCCTTACAATGCTTCGCGACTGGATTGCATCAACGCATTCGTCCAGCGTGCTCGTGAATATATCGGAACGCGTTATATCGAGCCTTGGTCTTCTTGGCCGGGGGATGCGGTTGATTGCTCAGGTTTGGTACTGCAATGTCTGTATGCGACAGGCATGGATATGGGTTGGTATAACCCCTATAACCATCGTTGGTTGCCCGAGCAGACATACAATTCCATGAACTGGTATCGCAACAACACGTTTATGCCAGTTAGCACCTCTGCTATGCAGAGGGGAGATGTGGTCTACTACCAGGGCCATATTGGAATCTATATCGGAAACGGTCGAATTATCGATTCGTGGCCGGGGATCGGTGTGACCGAGCGTTCGGTCAATGCTCCAGGTCGTGTAATCGGTGCCGCTAGGCCTTTCGCATAGAGTCTGTTGAGGCGCTCCGTTGTAGGAGCGCCTCTTTTTGACTGTATGCTTAACGTTGCTTTTCTAAGCTTTAAATGCCCGTATGGAAGTGCGGTAATATAGCAGCTATTCGGTCTTTACATGTGGTCAATGTCTCGGGGGATATACATGAAACGTCTCAAAGCGTCTGCGGCTTTGGTTTGTACGCTATTGATGGGCTGGTCGCAAATCATTCAGCCTTACAGCGCGTATGCGCTGTCAGTCCAGGCCGCCGCTGCCTCGCAGTCGGTCTCGCAAACATCGATCGAGTACGAATCTCAAGGTGCAAGTTCTCAGGGAGCGCAGGACGATGCCTCGGGTTCTCAGGGTGTAACCGAATGGTATGGTGACGATGCAAATGCTGCTCGTCCTGATGGGAATGCAGACTCTGATTCAGGCGAACAGCCTGGAATTGGCGTTGAAGAATCTGGTGTTGACGAGTCAAACGGTGAAGCTCCAACCGATGATTCCACTGAGATGAATTCCTGCGAAGCGGACTCTTTGGAACCGAACTCTTGGCGTTTCGAAAACGGCGTGCTTATCGATTCGGACAATGGCGACATCGATGCGCAGTCTTTAACTGACGATCCTTTGCCCAATGGCGCTGTTGCACGCGGCATCGACGTCAGCAATCATCAAGGAACTGTTGATTGGAATAAGGTTAAGGCCGCGGGGATTGATTTTGCCATTCTCAAGGTCGGTCCGGTTTACGGAAAACCTGACGGTTCTTTTGAAAGAAACGCTGTTGAATGTGAACGTCTCGGCATTCCTTATGGCGTGTATTACTACTCCTATGCCCGTTCTGTAGAGGATGCCAATAAAGAGGCCGACAGGACACTTGCTTGGCTCGGTGGCCATCATCCGTCGCTTCCCGTTTATTATGACCTTGAGGACAGCTATATCTTGCAAGATCCGGATTTCAGCAAGGATAAGCTTACTCAGATTGCGCAGGCTTTTTGCAACCGTATGGAGGCCGTTGGCTTTAAGTCGGGTATCTATGCGAACCTTAACTGGCTTAACAACTACCTGAATTCTCCGTCGTTGAGCGGTTATGACCATTGGGTCGCTCAATATAATTGGCGTTGCGATTATGCTGGCAGCTACAGTTTCTGGCAGTATTCAAGCAGTGGCAATGTCCCGGGCGTCAACGGACGCTGTGACATGAACTACTGCTTCAACGGTTCTCTTCTGAACGTAGATGACAGCAAGATGCATATTCAGTATGAGGCGCATGTCTCGAATATTGGATGGATGAACAGCAAGCGCGATGGATCTACGGCTGGCACAACGGGGCAGTCTAAATCAGTGGAGGATCTTAAGGTCAGCATCTTGAATCCTGTTGAAGACGGCTCTGTGCAAATTAACGCCAATGTAAGTGGCATCGGCTGGCAGGGCTGGGACACCCCCTCGGCCTCCGAGGGCGGCACCACCGGCCAGGGCCGCGCCGTCGAGGCCGTGCGCCTGAGGCTCACGGGCTCCCTCGCCAAGGACTACGACGTCTACTACCGCGTGCACGCC
>JAXKGH010000112.1:0-8518 GCA_036550475.1 Collinsella sp.
CCCCTATTCTTCTTTCCGGACATGCCGTCCTCCGATCTCCCGGGGCCGGCCGGCCCGGCCCTCAGGGTATCGGGTTCCCACATTCATCCGCACATGTGCGGATGAATGTGGGAAGTGTTCGGATGAAGTTGATAATCAAGGAGATCGGGATAGGGAGTCAGCTCCTGTGTGGTGGTTTTTCAGTTTGCCAACGATATGTGAACGGCTAAAAAAGTCTGCTATACTCTTTCCCGCTGTCCCCATCGTCTAGCGGCCAAGGACGCCACCCTTTCAAGGTGGATATCGCGGGTTCGAATCCCGCTGGGGGCACCATTTGAATTGAAGAGCCCGTTACCCTCGCGGTAGCGGGCTTTTTGCTACCGATATGCCGGGATTCGAACCCGACAGGGTGCGAAGCTGAGGAAACGCGCAAGCGTTTTCCAGCGCAGCACGCAAAGAGCGGAGCGACGCAGCGGAAGCGGGCGGCGCCAGCCGCACGCGGACATCCCGCTGGGGGCACCATTTGAATTGAAGAGCCCGTTACCCTCGCGGTAGCGGGCTTTTTGCTACCGATATGCCGGGATTCGAACCCGACAGGGTGCGAATCCCGGCATCATCGCAAGGCCTGTGGTCAAAAAATGGCAAATATGAGTACTGTTACCATTTTAGTTACAGCGATTTCATGCCTTCAGAAGGCGATTTAGCCGTCGGGCGTCCTACGGCGGAAAAATTGCAGACGTTTATCGGCTAAGTACTTGGACATATGTTGCGTAACACTACATATTTTGCAAATAAATAATGTTACAGGACTTGTGACAGTACTCATATTTGACGTTTTTTGCCCATAGCCCTTTATACCTAGGCACATCGGCGGCAAAACGGGCTTCAAAGCGTCCTTCGTAAACAAAAAGCCGGGGCCCGCGCGATGCGGACCCCGGCTCAATACCGTGACGATATGTCAGTTACGTTCTACACATAGAACAGAATGTCGTCGTAGGTCGGAACCGGCCAGTAGTCGGCGGCCACGATCTCCTCCATGGCATCCACGGCGGCGCGCAGCGTATCCATAGCGGGAACGACCTCGTGTGCATACACATTGGCCTGCTCCTGGCCATCGAGGGCCTCGGCCTTCTGATGCACGGCGTCGAGCGCCTTAATGGAGTCGTTGATGGCAGTGATACCGTTGCAGAGCTTGTTGAGCGTATTCTGCTCGCACTGCATGGCGGCCTCGGCGCCGGCGGCGCGAATAGTCTCAAGGCCCTTAGCGACCTTGGTGGCATAGGCGGTAATGACCGGGCGATAGGTACGACGCGCCTCGCGAACCATCGTGGTAGCCTCGATGTTCATGAGCTTGTTGTACTTCTCGAGCTTGCAGTCGTAGCGGCACTGAGCCTCGGCCTTGGTCAGGACACCCGTCTCCTCGAAGAGCGCGATAGCCTTATCGGAAACAAAGGCGGGCAGGGCATCGGCCGTGGTCTTGTTGTTGGCAAGGCCGCGCTTCTCGGCCTCAATGGGCCACTCGTCGGAGTAACCGTCGCCGGAGAACAGGATGCGCTGGTGATCGGTCAACACCTTCTTGCAGTACTCGAGCGCGGCATCCTGGAACTCATCCTCGGGCGTACCCTCAAGCGCGTCGGCGAAGGACTTGAGCGACTTGGCCACGGCGGCATCGAGCACCAGGTTGGAGTCGGAGACGTTCTGTTCGGAGCCGCAGGCACGGAACTCGAACTTGTTGCCGGTGAAGGCAAACGGGGAGGTGCGGTTGCGGTCGGTGTTGTCCTGCATCAGCTTGGGCAGGGTATCGGCGCCCAGGTCGAGCACGCCGCGCGTGGCATGGACGGAAGCCTTGCCATCGATGATCTTCTCGACGACCTCGGTAAGCTGGTCGCCCAGGAAGATGGACATAATCGCCGGAGGAGCCTCGTTGGCGCCCAGACGATGGTCGTTGCCGGCCGAGGCAACGGAGGCACGCAGGAGCTCCTGATAGTTATCGACGGCCTCGATCACCGCGGTGAGGAAGACGATGAACTGCAGGTTGTCGAGCGGGGTGTCGCCCGGATCGAGCAGATTCTCGGACTCGGTGCCAAGCGACCAGTTGTTGTGCTTGCCCGAACCGTTGATGCCCTCGAAGGGTTTCTCGTGCAGCAGGCAAACCAAGTCGTGGCGGGAGGCGATGAGCTTCATTTTCTCCATCATGACCAGGTTCTGGTCGATGGCCTCGTTGACTTCGCCATAGACGGGGGCGAGCTCATGCTGGCAGGGAGCAACCTCGTTGTGCTTGGTCTTGGCGGGAATGCCGAGCGCCCACAGCTCATCGTCCAAGTCCTTCATGTAGGCCGAGACGGTGGGGCGGATAGCGCCAAAGTAGTGCTCCTCGAGCTCCTGACCCTTGCATGGAGCAGCACCAAAGAGGGTGCGGCCGGTAATGACCAGGTCCTTGCGCTTGCGGTAGGCGTCCTTCTTGATCAGGAAGTACTCCTGCTCGTCGCCCACGGAAGGAACGACCTTCTTGGGGGTCTTACCGAACAGCGCCAAAACGCGCTTAGACTCACGCGAGAGCGCGGTCATGGAACGCAGCAGCGGGGTCTTCTTGTCCAGGGCCTCGCCCGTGTAGGAGCAGAAAGCCGTGGGGATGCACAGGACATCGTCCTTGATAAAGGCGGGGCTAGTGGGGTCCCAAGCGGTGTAGCCACGGGCCTCGAAGGTAGCACGCAGGCCGCCGTTGGGGAAGCTCGAGGCATCGGGCTCGCCCTGGATGAGGTTCTTGCCCGTAAACTTGGTAATGGCGGTGCCGTCGTGGTTGGGCTCCAGGAAGCTGTCGTGCTTCTCGGAAGTAATGCCCGAAAGCGGCTGGAACCAGTGCGCGTAGTGCGTCGCGCCCTTGGAGATGGCCCAGACCTTCATGGCATGGGCAACGGCGTTGGCCACATCCAGGTCGAGCGGCTCACCGCCCTCGAGGGTTGCAGCAAGGCGCTTCCAAATGTCCTTGGGGAGGTAGTCCTTCATGACTTCCTCAGAGAACACCATGGTCCCGAAGCGGTCAGTAAGTTCGGCCATACGGAACTCCCTTCGTATCGGCACCGCGTGAGAAGCGGTGTTGATTACTAACGAACGAGTCATAGCTTAGACTCGCCGTGTTTCCGCGACATTACCGTTATGTTGCTGTCGCGAAACCAATCAATGAGGTTACCCTATCGAGACGGCGTTGCCACCCTCAACAGCCAATCAACTGCATAAATTGCAGACCTCTCCCCATGGTTTAAGGGTAGTCAATTTGGGATGGAGCTCTATTAACTGGTATTTTGCATCAGATACCAGTCTTTATAGTCCGTGCCTAGATTAGCCGCTCTGTTATAGAGAAAGCCGATAGCAAGGCATCTTTGATTGGTATCCTCAAATAGCGAGTGAAACTCCACCGTGGCACAGTGGTGCTGTAGAATCCTTACAACACATCACACTATTACGTATCTAGAGGAGCACGATATGCGCGTCGACGAGGTTTTTAAGCAGGCAGCATCCCAGGGCACCGCGCCCATTTCGTTTGAGATGTTCCCGCCCAAGGGCGAGCTGACCCTCGACACGGCTCGCGAAGTGGCAGGCAATCTGTGCAAGCTTTCGCCGAGCTTTGTCTCGGTCACCTGCTCGGCCGGCGGCTCGGGCAACGGCGCCACCACCGCCCCCATCGCGCATATGATTACGAGCGAATTCGATACGCCCTCGGTGGCACACCTTACCTGCGTGGGCCGCTCGCACGCCGATATCGCCGCCAAGATCGACGAGTATCGCACCGCCGGCGTGGAAAACATCCTGGCCCTGCGTGGCGATCTCCCTGCCGGCGCAACCGAGGACGACAAGCCCGCCTCCGACTACGCCTACGCCCGCGACCTCATCCCCGAGCTCGTCGACGCCGGCTTTTGCGTGGGCGCCGCAGCCTACCCCGAGGGCCACATTGCCTGTGAGGATCTCAACCTCTCGGTCGAACACCTCAAGCAAAAACAGGACGCCGGCGCGAGCTTCTTTGTGACGCAGCTCTTCTTTGATAACGAGTGCTTCTACCGTTTTCGCGAGCTTGCCGACAAGGCCGGCATCACCGTGCCCATTACCGCGGGCATCATGCCGTTTATGGGCAAGTCGCAGATCAGCCGCATGGTCTTTATGTGTGGCGCGTCGCTGCCCTCCCCCGTCATCAAGATTCTCGCCAAGTACGAGAATGACCCCGAGAGCCTGCAGGCAGCTGGTGTAGATTATGCAGCCCGCCAGCTTTGCGACCTCAAGGAGCACGGCGCTGACGGCCTGCACCTGTACACTATGAACCGTCCTGCGATCGCCGCGACCATTATGGAGCGCCTGGGGTAATGGAAAAACCGCACATCGATACAATCGCTGTCGAAGTGCCGGCCGACCTTGCGTCGCCGGCGCTTTACCGTGTCGATGCTGCGCACCATCCCCGTGTCGACCGTGCCGAGATGCTGCGGTATCTGGGTTACGGCGGCCAGCAGATCGAGCCCGAGCTGTCACGACGTATTGAGCTTGTGGTCGAGCGTCTGGAACTTGACATTGAGCCCCGTGGCGTGCGCCGCGTGTTTGCCGTCGATGCCACGGGCGTGGACGAACAAAGTGAGCCTTACATTCGCTTGGTCGGCACCAACGTTGAGCTGCGAGGTCGCGATATCTATCGACATCTCAAAGACGCCCGCTTTGCCGCACTCATGGCATGCACCCTCGGCATGGACGCCGAGCGTCGCCTGCGCACCACGGGAGCCCAACATCCCCTGGAGGGCGCCGTGCTCGACGCCGCGTGCTCCGCTTACGTGGAAGCCGCCGTTGAGCAAATGGACCAGCAGGTCAAGACGGACGCCGCCACACACGGGCTCGCCGGCAACTGGCGCTTTAGTCCCGGCTACGGCGACTGCCCGCTCTCGGCCCAGCGCTCGATCGTCAATGCGCTCAACGCCACGCGGCTCATCGGCCTGACCGTCACGCCCACCAGCCTGCTCATGCCCACCAAAAGCGTGACCGCGGTGATCGGTCTGTTTGACGGTGAGGTCCACGACGCACAGAGCCGCCCCACCTGCAATATCTGCCGCATGCGCGAGAACTGCCGCTTCCGTGCCGCCCACACCACCTGCTATTCCAGCCATTAGGAGCCCCCGATGTTTACTCCGCTTATCACTCATGATTCTGACGGCACTGCATTGGCGGCGCCCGTTGATGCCGCACGTCGCAACGGTGCCACGTACAAGACGCGCACGATCGACGATCTGCGCATTAAGGACGATCGCCTGCGTGCGGCCATCGAGGGCACGGGACACCTGCTGTTCGACGGCGGCATGGGCACCATGCTGCAGGCCGCTGGCATGAAGGCGGGCGCCCTGCCCGAGCTGCTCAACTTTGAGGAGCCCCAGGTTATCACTGATATCCAACGTCAATATGTCGAGGCCGGCTGCGACGTGATTACCGCCAACACCTTTGGCGCCAACGCCCACAAGCTCGACGGTGCCGCCACCGTGGCAGACGTCTTTGCCGCGGCCGTCGCCTGTGCCCGCGAGGCCGGCGCCCGCTACGTCGCCGGCGATATCGGCCCCATCGGCGCGCTGCTTCGTCCCCTGGGTACCCTGAGCTTCGACGAGGCCTACGACCTCTTTGCCGAGGAAGTGCGCGCAGGCGTCGATGCGGGCGTGGACCTCTTTATTATCGAGACTATGACCGACCTGGCCGAGATCAAGGCGGCGGTCCTCGCCTGCCGCGAGAACTCCGACCTGCCCGTCTTTGCCACCATGACCTTTGAGGAAGACGGCCGTACCTTCCTAGGAACGAGCCCCGAGGTCGCCGCCATCACGCTCGACGCTATCGGCGCCGACGTTTTGGGCATCAACTGCAGCCAGGGACCGGCCGAGCTACGAGGACTCGCCGCACGTATGCTCACCGTTTCCGATAAGCCCATTATGGTGCAGGCCAACGCGGGACTTCCCCATGTGGATGACGACGGCAATACCGTCTTTGACATCCAGGCCCCCGAATACGCCAAGGCCGTCGCCGGCATGATCGCCGACGGCGTGAGCGTCGTGGGCGGCTGCTGCGGCACCACGCCGGCGCACATGGCGGCCTTGCGCACGCTTATCGACAACCACACGCCCAGCCCGCGCCACCGCAAGCCCAGCATGTCGGTCACAAGCGCCCAGACCGTGGTGGACCTTCCCTGCGACGGCCACAAGATCGCCGTCATCGGCGAGCGCATCAACCCCACCGGCAAAAAGCGCCTGCAGCAGGCCCTGCGCGACGGCGATCTGGACTACGTCGTGAGCCAGGGCATCAGCCAGCAGGAACAGGGCGCCGATATCCTGGACGTCAACGTCGGCCTGCCCGAGATCGACGAGGTCAAGATCATCCAACAGGCCACCGAGCAGCTCCAGGGCTCCACGCTGCTGCCGCTGCAGATCGACTCCACCGACCCCGCAGCCGTCGAGGCCGCTGTGCGCCGCTACGCCGGCAAGCCCATCATCAACTCGGTCAATGGCAAGCAGCAGATCATGGATGAGATCTTTCCGCTGGTCGCCCACTACGGCACCAACGTTGTCGGCCTTACGCTCGACGAAGGCGGCATCCCCGATACCGCCGAGGCCCGCCTTGCCATCGCCGAGCGCATCGTGGCCGAGGCTGCCCGTTACGGCATCGGACCGGACCGCATCCTCATCGACTGCCTGGTCATGACCGCCTCGACCAACCAGCGCCAGGCCGAGCAGATCCTGCGCGCCATGTCCCTGTGCAAGGAGCGCCTGGGCGTCAAATGTGCGCTCGGCGTGTCGAACATCAGCTTTGGCCTGCCTGCCCGCCCGCTGCTGGGTTCGGTCTTTTTAGCCGCCGCTTTTGGCGCGGGCCTGGACGCCCCCATCATGAACCCGGGCTCCAAGCGCTTTATGGATACCGTCTACAGTTATCGCGTCCTAAGCGTTGAAGACGGGGGCTCGACCGGATACATCGAGCGCTACGCCGGCTGGACCGATCCGTACAAGATCGCCGCAAACCCGGCAGCAGCTCAGGCCGCATCGACCGACACCGTGCCCGCTGCTGGCACCGCCGGCACCGACGGCAACGACGACCCGATTCGTCGCATGGTCGTC
Organism: Collinsella sp.; assembly: GCA_036550475.1. Taxonomy (GTDB): domain Bacteria; phylum Actinomycetota; class Coriobacteriia; order Coriobacteriales; family Coriobacteriaceae; genus Collinsella. The sequence goes on from JAXKGH010000112.1 coordinate 7,101, forward strand.
TCGGGCCGCAAAGGCGAGATCGCTGCCGAGACTGAGCGTCTGCTGGCAGACCACGACGCCATGGACCTCATCAACAATCACTTTATCCCCGCCCTCGACGAGGTTGGCGTCCTCTTTGACCAGGGCAAGTTCTTCTTGCCGCAGCTTATGGCCTCGGCCGAAGCCGCACGCGTGGGCTTCGACACCATCAAGCGCCTGATGCCCGCCGGCGAGATTGCCGACAAGGGCAAGATCTGCGTGGCCACCGTCAAGGGCGACATCCACGATATTGGCAAGAACATCGTCAAAATGCTGCTCGACAACTACGGCTACACCGTCTTTGACCTGGGCCGCGACGTCGATCCGCAGGAGGTACTCAAGACCGTCAAGGAGCGCGACATCAAACTCGTCGGCCTCTCGGCGCTTATGACTACCACGGTCGTCGCCATGGAGGAGACCATCAAGCTGCTTCATGCCGAGGTGCCGGGCGTCAAGATCATCGTGGGCGGCGCCGTGCTCACCCCCGAATACGCCAAGCAGATCGGTGCGGACTACTACGCCAAGGACGCCGCCGAAAGCGCCCGTATCGCCGAAGAGGTCTTTGGGCAGTAACACAACGGAAACAACCGAGCACCAAAACGTGCCGCATGCGCCACTTGGCACGTGCGGCACGTTAGAATAGATAAGACTATGCTCGTTTTGGCAGATAGGAGCGCAAGGATGGCGATCACGCCCGCAGAAATCGCGGAAACCCGCGGCATGGTTGAGGAACAGAACCTCGACATCAGGACCATCACCATGGGTGTTTCGCTCATGGGTTGCGGCGACGAGAACCTCGACCGCATGTGCACGAAAATCTACGACCACGTGACGCACACGGCTGAGCATCTGGTCGAGACCGCCGAGAACCTCGAGCGCGAGTACGGTATCCCCATCGTCAACAAGCGCGTTTCCGTCACCCCGGTGGCGCAGATCGCCGCGTGCTGCAAGGATGAGGACCTCACCCCCATCGCGCATGCCCTCGACCGCGCGGCCGAGACGCTCGGCATCGACTACCTGGGCGGCTTCTCCGCGCTCGTCCAGAAGGGCATCGGCGACGCCGACCGCCGCGTCATCCAGTCCATCCCCCAGGCGCTCGCCACCACGAGCCGCGTCTGCTCCAGCGTCAACGTCGCCAGCCTGCGCGCCGGTATCAACATGGACGCCGTGCTTATGGCCGCCCAGACCATCATCGATGCCGCTAAACTCACGGCCGACCAGGATTCCGTCGGCGCGTCCAAGTTTGTCTGCTTTGCCAATATGGTCGAGGACTCCCCGTTTATGGCGGGCGCCGTCCACGGCGGTGGCGAGGCCGACGCCGTCATCAACGTAGGCGTCTCGGGCCCCGGCGTTATGGCCGCAGCCCTGGAGACGCTGCCCGATTCCGCATCGATGATGGA
>JAXKGH010000113.1:0-54269 GCA_036550475.1 Collinsella sp.
CTTCGACTCGAATTCTTGACGGCCTGAACAATCGTCAATATCGGCCGGAGGGGTGGCTTTGTAAAGCCTTTTGTCTCCACCCGCGTAGCGGGTGGTTTAAAGCTGGCCGCTGCGCGGCCAGCAGACTAAAGTCTTGAAGAACAAAAACGGGAGCCGGATCACATCCGGCTCCCGTTTTCTGCTATGTCGGTCATATAAAGCGGCTACGAGATATTGCCCAAAAACGCCTTGGTGCGTTCGCTCTTGGGATGGTCGAAGACCTCGCTCGGTGTGCCGTCCTCCACGATAACGCCGCCGTCCATAAAGACGACGCGGTCGGCGACGTCGCGGGCAAAGCCCATCTCGTGCGTCACCACGATCATGGTCATACCGTCATGCGCAAGATCGCGCATGACACCCAATACATCGCGGACAAGCTCAGGATCGAGCGCCGACGTGGCCTCGTCGAAGAGCATCACGTGCGGATTCATCGACAGGGCGCGGGCGATGGCCACGCGCTGCTGCTGACCGCCCGAAAGCTGACTCGGCATAAAATCGATGCGCTCGGCCAGGCCGACCTTGGTCAGCTCCTCGATGGCAATCTTCTCGGCCTCTTCCTTGCTGCGCTTGAGCACCTTTTGTTGCGCAAGCATGACGTTCTTTTTGACCGACAGGTGCGGGAACAGATTGAACTGCTGAAACACCATGCCCAAGTGCGTACGTACCTTATTGAGGTCGACACCCTTGGCGCACACATCCACGCCCTCGACGACAATCGAACCACTCGTGGGCTCCTCAAGACGGTTGATGCAGCGAAGCATCGTCGACTTGCCCGAGCCCGAGGGGCCCAGGACCACGACGACCTCGCCCTTATGCACATCCAGATCGATATCGCGCAGGACCACGTTATCGCCAAAGGCCTTCTGGAGGTTCTTGATGCTGACGACGACCTCGTTCGAGTTATTGGTTTCGCTCATGATAGGACCTCCTTACAGACCGGCGATGTGATCGGCGGGCGTCGCGACAACCTGTCCGGCGCTCTTGGCGGGACGCTTCTTCTTGGTCTCGGTCGTGCCCAAAAGCCTCGCCTCAAGACCGCTCACCAAGCGAGCGAGCGGCAGGGTGATGACCAGATAGAACAGGGCGGCAACCACGTACGGTGTAATGGAGCCCGTCGTGGCCACGATGGTACGGGCGTTCATGACGATCTCGACCACACCCACGGCGGCAAGCAGCGACGTATCCTTGTAAAGCAAGATAAACTCGCTGGTCAGCGTAGGCAAAACATTGCGGAACGTCTGCGGAATCATAACGTAGAGCAGCGTCTGGAAGGCATTCATACCCAGAGAGCGAGCAGCCTCGTTTTGGCCCTTGGGGATCGATTGAATACCGGCGCGGAAGATCTCACACAGATAGGCAGACGAATTCATGGCCATGACGATGACGCCGAGCACGTAGTCATCAACCTTGACTCCGGCCAACGGCAGACCGAAGAACGCGATATAGATCTGCAGGAAAGCCGGCGTACCGCGAATGATATTCACATAGATGCCGGCAAAGCAACGCAGGATGCGCGACTTAGAGATGCGCATGAGCGACAGGGCAAAACCGAAGGGAATTGCCAGCGGAAACGCCACAAGCACGATCGAAAGCGACATGAGGAAGCCCTTGAAGACGATCGGCAGGCTCTGGACCAAAATGACCGGGTTCAGGAACAGGCGCAGGAACATATTGGAGTTCCACGCCTCGACCCACGGCTGCTCCTTAAGGTCGGTCAGGAAGTTATCGAAGGCCGTCACGCCCTTGATCTCCACCGACGGAATCTTGGAGATCTTCTTGGTCGACCCGTCAGCGAGCGTATAGGTGCCGCTAAAGGCCTCATCGCCGCCCTCGACGGGGAAGGTCACGCCGTAGACCTCGACGCGGAAATAGCCGCCGGCAGGCGCCGTCTCGCCAAAATCAATCTTGAGCGTCTGACCATCGACCTTGCACGTGGGCTTCATGGGCGTACGGTCCATAAGGTCATCGCCCGAGAGCATCGTCAGGCGCGTATCATCGGCGCCAAAGGTCGTGCCGTCGGCAAACGTCAGTGAAAGGCCGCCCAGCTCCTCGTCGGCATCGGCCTGGACCTCCCAGGTGATGCGGGTCTCGGTGCCACCGACCACGTCGCTACCCGAACCGGTATTGGGTCGGGCGGTGATCTTTGCGGTCTCAAGCGCCTGGGCGGTCGTGGGCACGCAGGCCCCCGCGCACACCAGGGCGAGTGCCACAGCCAAAGCGCAGGCTAGCTTTTGGAGCATCGAGGGCAGTGGATAGCTCTGGCCCATAGCTCCTTGGTTCAATCGAGACAAGGTGGCTCCTAACGTTTAAGTTGCCGACATAACGGGGCGGGATGACGCCCATTCAAGAAACGCAAAGGCCCTCTCCGCCAAAACGGAAAGGGCCCGCGTGCAATCGAGTAGTTATTTTACTTGATGTTGTACTTAGCCATGAGGGCGTCAACGGTACCGTCGTCGGTCAGGTCCTTGATGGCCTGGTTGATGTCGTCCTTGAGCTTGGTGTTGCCCTGGTTGATGGCGATGGCGTACTCCTCGCCGGTGCTGATCTGCTTAATGGTCTGGCAGGTGTTGAACTGCTCGGCGGTCAGCTGGCTGGCAACGGAGCGGTTGGTGACTACGGCGTCACCCTTATCGGACTGCAGGGCGCTGAAGCACTCGGTAGCGTCCTTGTAGGGGACGATCTTGGCCTTGGGGAAGTTCTCCTGGGCAAAGGACTCGGCGGTCGAGCCAGACTGAACGATGATGGTAGCGTCGGCGTTGTTGAGCTTCTCGCTGTAGTTGTCGGCCGTGATGTCGGTGTTATCGACCTTGGTCACGATAGCCTGATCGTCCATGTAGTAGGAATCGGAGAAAGTGACTTCCTTCTCACGCTCGGGCGTGTCGGTGATAGCCGCGATGGAGACGTCGTACTTGGCGCCCGAAGCGACACCCGGAACCAGCGTGTCAAAGTCATTGTTGACGTACTCGACATCCAGGCCCAGCTTGTCACCGATAGCCTTGATGAGCTCAAGGTCAAAGCCCTGGTAGTCGCCGCTGTCATCCTTGTACTCAAACGGCGCGTACTCGGCAGAGGTGCCGACGGTCAGCGTGCCGTCCTTGACGAGCGCGTACTCCTTGGAGCCGTCGACCTTCTCGACCTTAGCGTCGTCAGAGCTGCTGGAACCGGCATCAGAACCAGAGGTGGCGTTGGACGAACCGCAGCCCGTCAGAGCAAGGGCGAGCGCCATAGCACCCGTGGCGGCAAATGCGCCAAGCTTCTTCAGCTTCATAATCAGTCTCCTTCCGGTGACCTCGTTTGATTCAGAGGTCTGCAAAAACTGTTGGCTATTATGCACCCGGAATTACGAATCTGCAATGAGAAAACTGATTGAAACAAACCCATAACGTGAATGGAATACTCTACTTTGTGACAGTCATTACTGCTGCAATGACCTTAATAGTCTAATTTCAGCTGCATAACCTGCAAGTTCGTTCGGAGTCTCCAAAATAAACGGCAGCGAACGCAAGTGGCCATTCAATACAATATTCTGCATAACCTGCATACCTCCACCAAATTCCTCACTGCCAAGGTATCCCTTGCCGATGCACTCGTGACGATCTTTATGGGCGCCACAAGGGTTCTTCGAATCGTTGATGTGTACGGCATGCAAGCGATCGATACCCACCACGCGGTCGAACTCGTCGAGTACGCCGTCCAGATCATGGATGATGTCGTAGCCGGCATCGCTCACATGGCAGGTGTCCAAACAAACGCCCAGCTTATCGGACAGCTCTGGGCACTTGGCGGCAACGCCCTCGATAATGCACGCCAGTTCCTCAAAGCTGCGGCCCACCTCGGTGCCCTTGCCGGCCATGGTCTCGAGCAGCACCGTCGTCTGCTGGCCCTCAAACATCACCTGACACAGGGTGTCGACAATCATCTGAATGCCGGCGTCGGAGCCCTGCCCCACATGCGCACCGGGATGGAAGTTGTAGTAGTTGCCGGGCAGCGCCTCCATGCGCCGCAGGTCCTCTGCCATAGCCTCCAAGGCGAACTCGCGCGCCCGCTCTTTGGCAGAACAGGGGTTGTAGGTATACGGGGCATGCGCCACCAGCGGTCCAAAGTCGTTTTGCGACATAAGCTCGCGCAGAGCCGCCACGTCATCCATGTCAAGTTCTTTTGCCTTGCCACCGCGCGGGTTGCGCGTAAAGAACGCAAAGGTATTGGCGCCAATGGACAACGCCGTCTCCCCCATTGCCCGATAGCCCTTCGTCGTCGAAAGATGACACCCGATCGTCAGCATCTCCAGCTCCCTCCTCATCAGTTGCGGAAAAATACGGTCTATTGGTGCCTTATTTTGGCGCAAACAGACCGTATTCCACCGCAAGTTATAAAAGGGGCATCAGGAGCAAAGGCCTCCAGGCATTCCAAGCGCTGGCGCCATGCCCCCACGCCCTAAAGTTTCAAGCGAATCGCATCGATGATGTGCGCACAGCGCTGTGTGGCGGCTAGGGACATGATGGGGCTTTCGAGTTTCCCCGCCTGAATGAGCTGCGTCGCATGCGACGCCTCACCGTAAAAATCATCGACTTCAAATGGTGCATCGATTTCGAGTACTCGACCGTCGGAATACTTCACATGGACGAGCTCGGGGCGATGGAGACGCTCGATTTCCAACGAACCCCGCTCACAGGCAATCGTTAAGCGGCTTTCATATGTTGCTTTGCCGTCGCACACCATATGAATGGGTATACCGCCGACGCTCATATGGATCTCGTCGGCCCAATCGACGCGACCGCCCGATACGTCACGCCAGCGAACTTCACGGGACGAAACCTCGCACGCGCCCGCGAGCAAATCCTCAAACCAACCGACCGCATAGCAGCCCATGTCATATAGACAGCCGCCCTGCAACGGATCAAGCAGATAGCCCGAAGGAGACTCGCCGTAATCGAGCTTTTGCACGCTTTCAATCGAGACAATACGGCCAAGCTCACCCGACGCAAACAAGTCCTTCACGCGAGTGCGCATCGGGCAAAACCGATTCTTCATCGCCTCCATAAACAGCACGCCGCACTCGCGAGAGGTGGAGGCAATCGAGAGAGCCTCTTCCTCACTCAAAACGGCCGGCTTTTCGCACAGCACGGCCTTTCCGGCACGCAGCGCGCGACAGGCCCAACGCGTATGCATGCCATGCGGAAGAGCCAAGTAGATTGCGTCGACATCGGGGTCGGCAATCAGCGCGTCATAAGCCGCATCGCCGTTATCGTCGACCGAGGCATGGCCATGGGCAGCATCGATCGAAAACGCTTGGCAAAATTCCTCGACATGTGCAGGAGTGCGGCCGGCCGCAGCCACCAGCCGTGCCCCGTCGACCTTCTTGAGCGACGAAGCAAATCGATGAGAGATGTGCCCAGCGCCCAAAATGCCCCAACGGACCTCACGCGAATCATTGCGTAAGCCTCGGTCACCCACGATAGCCTCCCATCAGTTGCGGCAAAAAAGTTCCTGCTATCGCCCTATTCTGCCGCAAACAGGAACTATTCCACCGCAAGTTATAAAAGGGTCATGAGGAGCGCGTTTTGCCGAAGGCCTTAAGCACCGCCGTCACGGGACCAGGCTGGAAACGTCGGCGCACATCGTCGAGACGCTCGGGAATATCGATGTGCTGCGGGCAGTGCCGCGCGCATTTGCCGCATTTGACGCAATTGCTCACCAACTTGGGCTCGCTTGTGCGCACCGCGCTCGCCGTAAAGTATTGAGACAGCCCCGTAAACCAGCTGTGCGCATAGCTTGCGTTGTAGGCGGCAAAACATCCAGGGATATTGATGCCTTTAGGGCACGGCATGCAATAGCCGCATCCCGTGCAGGGCACACGGTTCGATTTCTCAAACTCCATCAACACGCGCGCAATCGTGTCGAGCTGGTTGGCCGTCATCGAATTCGGCAACGCGAGGTCTGCCAGTGACGAATTCTCGTCCACCTGCGCGGTATCGGTCATACCCGAAAGCAACATGGTCACCTGGGGATGATTCCACACCCACGAGAGCCCCCAAGCGGCAGGCGTATGCAAATGCCGATCGCATGCACCATCGAGAACAGCGCGCGCCCGCGGAGGCAATTTGCCTGCCAAGCGTCCGCCCAAAAGCGGCTCCATCACAAACACCGCGAGACCTCGCTCGGCGGCGGCCATGAGCCCCGCCGTTCCCGCCTGATATCGTTCTCCAGCGTAGTTGTACTGGATCTGGCAAAAGTCCCACTCATACGCATCGAGCATCGTAAGGAAGTCCGCCGCGCTGCCGTGGTACGAAAAGCCTATCTGACGAATACGCCCTGCAGCCTTTTGCTGCGCGATCCAGTCCTCGATGCCCAACGCCACCACACGTTCCCACTGGGCGGGCGAGGTAATGTTGTGCATGAGGTAATAGTCGATATGGTCAGTCCGTAGGCGGCGCAGTTGCTCGTCGAAGAACCGGTCGAAATCCTCCGCGCATTTGCACGAAGCATGCGGCAGCTTGGTTGCGAGCAAAACCTGGTCGCGCAAGCCCAGGCGCTCAAGCGACGCACCCACGCACGCCTCGTTGCCGGGATAGAGATAGGCCGTGTCCAGGTAGTTAATCCCCTGCTCCACCGCACGGGAAATGATGGCATCGGCTGTCTTCGCATCCGGACGTCCCGGCGCACCGGGAAACCTCATGCAGCCCAGACCCAGAGCGGATATTCGGTTACCACTTTTAGGGTCAACGCGGTATTGCACGGCCCCTCCCCTCCCATCGAAGCCCTGACAAGGCGAAACAAACCCGTCACGTCATCGAAACACATCGGAATCGCAATTGAGAACGTATCGTAACGCAGCAGAAATCGAGCCGTCACGGCACCGCTTTAACATCAGCAAAAAGCCCGATGAAAGGAGCCGGGCATCACCACGTGCGAGGACGCCTACCCCTACCCCGGCGAGCAATACATCCTCTCGGTCGACCGCCATCAAATCGAAGTCATGGACCATCTGGACGAGCTTCCCGCCACAGGCGCCGTCATCTTCTGCACCTTCCCCAAGGTCCGCGATGGCGTCGGATACCCCGCCCGCGTCTTTGCGGTCTGCCCCGCAGTGTAACGTCCAGGCAAACGTTTCTTTTTTATAACAGCCGCCCCGCGCACCCATCAATCACCCCGGCAGCATACAATCCATCAGGCGCCCCTTACGCGGGCGCCTTTTATATGAGGAGATGATTCACATGCAGATCAACAAGGTCGCCTTTATCGGCAAGGGCGGCGTCGGCCTGCTCTACGGCAGCATGATTGCCAAGGCCCTCGGCAATGACGCCGTCGAATACGTTATGGATGACGCCCGTTTTGAGCGTCACGCGGGCGATGCGCTCACCGTCAACGGAAAGCCTTGCGATCTCACGTCCGTCCGCGCCAGCGAGGCAGCGCCCGCCGATCTGGTCATCCTGACGGTCAAGACCACCGGTCTCGACCAAGCACTCAAGACTATGGAGCGTGTCGTGGGACCCAACACGCTCATCGCCTCGCTGTGCAACGGCATTACGAGCGAGCAAAAGATTGCCGAGCGCTTTGGCTGGGAGCACACCGTCCTGGGTATCTGCCAAGGCATGGACGCCGTGTTCCTCAACGGAGAGCTCACCTTTACCAATGCGGGCGAGATTCGCTTTGGCGCGGCAGCGGGCACCAAGCCCGCAACCGTTACCGCCATCGACGAGCTCTATACGCGCTGCGGCATCGCCCATACCGTCGAGAGCGACATTGCGCACCGCATGTGGGCCAAACTCATGCTCAACGACGGCATCAACCAGACGTGCATGGCCTACGGCGGGACCTACGGAAGCGCCACGGAGCCGGGCTCCGAGCAGCGTCGCTGCTTTGTTTCCGCCATGCGCGAAACGCTTGCGGTCGCCAACGCCGAGGGCATTGAGCTGACCGAGGCAGACCTGACGCAGATGGTGCACCTCATCGAGGGAATCGACCCCACCGGTATGCCCTCGATGGCGCAGGACCGCATCGCGCAACGAAAAACCGAAGTCGAGGAGTTCGCGGGCACCATTTGCCGCCTGGCCGTCAAACACGATATCCAAGTGCCGCAAAACGATTGGCTCTATCAGCGCATCCGCGATATCGAGAAAAGCTGGTAGCGCCCGGCTCACCACGTCAACAGGCTCAACAGCAAAGCCGCCACAAGGAGCACTCTCCTTACGGCGGCTTTCATCTTCATCTATAACCAGTAGTCGATGTCCCGACGGTTAGAGCTGCGACTCCGACGCCTGGTCCTCATCGTCGCGACAAAGGACTACACCCGCACTTCCCAGCAGTGCAGCCGCGACCAACGCACTGACCACGATAGAGGCAGCCCCACAAGACCCCTGCATGCCCGCAACGAGCGCGGCCGTAGGACCAAGGCAGCCAAGCACCAATGCGACGGCGGCAATGGCAATATCTCGAGCGTTCACAAGACCACTTCCTCCACGAGAAAGACCTTATTTCTCATGAACTAGTGTGCCCCGCGCCCATATGCGCGACGTACCGTCACGGTAAGGGCTCTGTTAGCTCAAACGCATACATAGAACGGGCGTCCTTACGTTGCCCTAAAGCTCGGTAAAGACGCCCATCCGCCAAATATCCGTGATGCAGAAAAATTACCAACCGGTGTAGTAGTCGGTGGTTCCGGCTGCGCAGCCGGAGTCATAGACCTTGCACTCGCCCTTGGAACCGGTAAACGTGGAGCCCTGAGCTTTATCACCCGCGGCCACGACGTAGTAGCCATCGGAATCGCGCCAAAAGCCCTCGGAATCCTGCGTCCATTCGCCCGTGCGGTGGTGATACAACACGTTGCTGCTGTAATAAGTCTCGCGGCGGCCGTTATAGTTATTGACGCCGCTCGAGCGCGTCAGGCCCGAGCCGTTCGCGTAATACGCAGCGGACGTGTAAGACGAGCCGGAGCCGGCGTTGTAATACGAAGCCTGAACGGCCTCAGCGGCCTCGGCTTCGGCTGCGGCAGCCTCGAGCGCCTCGCGCTTGGCATCCTCAAGCGTGGAGCGAAGCTCGTCGAGCTCGGTCGACTTGGCGTCGACCTCCCCCATCGTCAACAGGCTACCCGCACCGTCGATGCAGCCCTGCAACACAGCGCGCTCGTCATCGGTAGCATAGTCGCCATACATATTCATAATGATCTGAGCGCGCATCTCAAGGGAATCGCGCTTGGCCTCCATCGAGGCGTTCCACTCCTGCATGGAACCATAACCATCGCCGCGATAGTCAACGGGCTGCACCAGCGTCGCCTCGGACGGCGTAGGTCCAACCGTATCGGATAAGTGTTGCCGCGTGGGCATCGGTTGCACCGGCGCCCGCCAAAAGTGCCACGGTCAGAGCGGCGGAAAGGGCGGCGGCTTTCGGTTTTCGTGAATCGATCCTCATGTAGCTGGAAACCTCCGTAGTGCGTTTTTGCTGCGTTTGAGCTGCGTGTGATTCGATCGCGCTGCATAGTACCCCGAGCAAATCGCGACCTGCGGTTTTACTCAAAAGGCGCACGTCAATTGCGTAAAACTCACATCCTCTTAACAGGAGTTTTCCACATCTCGATTGCATAAAGCATGCCAAAAACCCTGTTTTTGCACCCGCTCTATGCAAAAAAGGCGCCTGTGCAACCATTGTTCGCACAGGCGCCTTGAGCAGGCATTTTATGCAGTTATACCTATCGAGTCGCAAGGGGTCCTTGCACAAGTCGCCTTACTCGTCCAGCGCGGCGAAGGCCTGCTTCAGATCCCAAATGATATCCTCGGCGTTCTCGGTACCGATGGAAAGACGGATCGTGGAGGGCGTGATGTTCTGCTCGGCGAGCTCCTCGGCAGAGAGCTGGGAGTGCGTAGTGGTAGCCGGGTGCACGACGAGCGACTTGACGTCGGCCACGTTGGCGAGCAGCGAGAAGACCTGCAGATGGTCGATGAACTTCCAAGCTGCCTCCTGGCCACCCTTAATCTCAAAGGTAAAGATCGAGGCACCGCCGTTGGGGAAGTACTTCTGATAGAGCTCGTGATCGGGGTGCTCAGACAGGCTCGGGTGGTTCACCTTGGCGACATGGCTATCACCAGCCAGGAACTCAACGACCTTCTTGGTGTTCTCGACATGACGGTCAACGCGCAGCGACAGAGTCTCGGTGCCCTGGAGCAGGATCCAAGCGTTGAACGGGCTGATGCAGGCGCCCTCGTCACGCAGCAGGATGGCGCGGACATAGGTTGCGAAGGCGGCGGGACCGGCAGCCTCGGCAAACGAGACGCCATGGTAGGAGGGGTTGGGCTCGGCGATCTGCTCATACTTGCCGCTCGCCTTCCAATCGAAGTTACCGCCGTCGACGATCACACCGCCCAGCGAGGTGCCGTGGCCGCCGATGAACTTGGTTGCGGAGTGGACGACGATGTTGGCACCATGCTCCAGCGGACGGAACAGATACGGGGTGCCGAAGGTGTTGTCGACGACAACCGGTAAACCGTGCTTCTTGGCGATCTCGGAGATGGCGTCGATATTGGGGATGTCAGAATTGGGGTTGCCGAGCGTCTCGAGGTAGATGACCGTGGTGTTGTCCTTGATGGCGCCCTCGACCTCGTCCAGGTTGTGGGCATCGACGAAGGTGGTCTCGACGCCAAACTGGGAGAGCGTATGCTCCAGCAGGTTGTAGGAGCCACCGTAGATGGTCTTCTGAGCCACCACGTGGTCACCGGCCTGGGCAAGAGCCTGCAGGGTATAGGTGATGGCAGCAGCACCGGAGGCGACGGCAAGACCTGCCACACCACCCTCGAGTGCGGCGATACGATCCTCGAAGACGCCCTGGGTGGAGTTGGTCAGACGGCCGTAGATGTTACCGGCGTCGGCAAGACCAAAGCGATCGGCGGCGTGCTGGGAGTTGCGGAACACATAGCTCGTGGTCTGGTAGATAGGCACGGCGCGGGAGTCGGATGCGGGATCGGCGCTCTCCTGGCCAACGTGAAGCTGCAGGGTATCGAAACCAAAGGTGTGCTCGGGGTTGTTGATGAACTGGCTCATGATGATCTCCTTGATCGAACAAAAGTTAATAAATTAGAGAGAAGTAAGTCGCTGTCTCCTGATCACGCCGACGGGCGCAAACAGGAGCCCGGCATTCGTCTTGGTAAGCAATTCATATGCGGGCCTCCTTTCGCATCCCGGTTCCGTGTTTGGCTTAATTACCTACCGCCTTTGTGTGTTTTGAATAGTACGAGCATTGTTTCCCTCGGTCAATCACTTAAAAGCGCTAACCTGTTATCGGTTATATAGATAACACTCGAAAGGATGGCGCCGATGACCCTCCAGCAGCTTCGTTTCCTGATTGCCGTGGCAGAGTCCGGCTCAATCAATGCCGCAGCTCAGCGCCTCTATACCGCTCAGTCCAGCATCTCAAACGCCGTCAAAAGCCTGGAACAGGAGCTCCACCTGGAGATCTTTACGCGCTCCAGCCGCGGCGTCACGCTCACCAACGACGGCACCGAGCTTTTGGGCTATGCGCGCCAGGTCGTAGAGCAGGCCGATATGCTCGAGGCGCGCTACGAGGACGGCGGCACCCCGCAAGCCCGCCTCGCCATTTCCGCCCAGCACTACGCCTTTTCGGTCGAGGCCTTTGTCAACGTGGTCGAGCGCTGCCGCGACAGCAAGTTCGAGTTCATCATGCGCGAGACTACCACATCGCAGATCATCGATGACGTCCGCGCGTTTCGCAGCGACATCGGCATCCTGTATCTGGACGACTTTAACGCCCGTGTTCTGCAGAAGGCTTTTGCCGATGCGCGCGCGAGCTTCCATCCCCTATTCGACGCGACGGTCCACGTCTTCGTTAGCGAGCGCCACCCGCTTGCCCGCCGCCCGCAGCTGTCCCTTGCCGACCTCACACCCTATACGCGCTACAGCTTTGAGCAGGGAACCTCAAACTCCTTCTATTACGCCGAGGAACCTTTTAGCTATATCCCTTGCGACCGCAACATACGAATCTCGGACCGCGGAACACTTACTAACTTACTTATCACGTCGAACGGTTACACCCTGTCGACCGGTGTCCTCTCCAATGAAATGCAATGGGGTATGGCATCGATCCCGTTAGCAGACGCCCCAACGATGCACGTAGGCTATATCATGCACGACGAGCGCAAGCCCTCTCCCCTCTTGCAGCAATACCTCGACGAGCTCAACCGCATCATCCATGCCAACTAACTGTCGGAAGACGGGGTAGAACTCGTAGATTGCTAGCCCCCGGCGGGCATGGCGCTACAATGGTCACTCACACGAAACGTACCCAACGAAAGGAAGCCCGTGAAGGTCATCATCTATACCGACGGCTCGGCCCGATCAAATCCGGGACGCGGCGGCTACGGCGCCGTGCTCAAATACACCAACCCCGCCGGCAAGACCTTCACCTCCGAGCTTTCGCGCGGTTACGCCAAGACCACCAACAACCGCATGGAGCTCATGGCGGTCATCGTGGCGCTCGAGGCACTTAACCGCCCCTGCGAGGTCGAGGTCCATTCCGATTCGCAGTACGTCGTCAACGCTTTCAATAAACACTGGATCGACGGCTGGAAAAAGCGCGGGTGGAAAACTGCCAACAAGCAGCCCGTTAAGAACCGTGACCTGTGGGAGCGCCTGCTTGCCGCAAGGAGCAAGCATAAGGTGGAGTTCATCTGGGTTAAGGGCCACGCCGGCCACGAGCTCAACGAGCGCTGCGATGAGCTCGCCACCACGGCGGCCGACGGCAGTAACCTCGATATCGACACCGGCTTTAACGAGAGCGACCTGTAACGGCGTTTTCGCACGCTTTTGTGTCCTCCCGCGCTACACTCGTCCTGTAGGCCAAACAACGCAAGGGGGACACATGCTGCGTATCGCAACCATCGGCACGTCCATGATCACCGACGACTTTATTCAGGTCGTCAATGCCAACGACCAGGCCGTATTCGTAGGCACGCTCTCGCGCAATGCCGAGCGCGGCGCCGCCTTTACTGCCGAGCACGGCGGCGAGCGAAACTTTACGTCACTCGATGAGCTTGCGGCAGCCGCCGGCGTCGATGCCGTCTACATCGGCAGCCCCAATGCGCTCCATTACGAGCAGGCGCTCGCCTGCATCGCCGGTGGCAAGCACGTCATCGTCGAGAAACCCTTCTGCGCCACCGAAGCACAGGCGCTGGAAGTCTTCCGCGCTGCCGAGGCAGCAGGTGTCGTGGCCCTCGAGGCCATGCGTCCCCTCCACGATCCCGCCTTCCACGCCATCGAGGACGCCCTGGGCGAGATCGCCCCCATCCGCCGCGCCTCATTGCGCTTTGGCAAGTATTCCTCGCGCTACAACGAGATTCTCGCGGGACGCGCCACCAATATCTTCGACTGCAATATGGCATCGGGTTCCCTCATGGACATTGGCGTCTACGCCGTCGAGCCCATGGTCGAGATTTTCGGCATGCCCTCCGGCCTTACGAGCATGACTACTCTGCTCGACCCTACCACGCGACAGCTCACGCACGGCCCCATCGACGGCTGCGGTTCCATCCTCGCCAGCTACGGCGGAGGCCGCATCTCCGTCGAGCTCGCGCACTCCAAAATTACGAATGACCTGCTGCCCTCGCAGATCGAAGGCGAGCGTGGCACTATCCAGATCGACCATCTGTCCACGCCCCGCAACGTCCGCATCGACTATCGCGGCGATGTCGTACGCGGCTCGGCGACCGAGGCACCGCGCGAACAGGGCGACAACGGCCGCGTGCTCGACCTACCCAAATCGAGCAACACTATGGAATACGAACTCACAGACTTTATCACCGCCATCGGCGGCATCGATAACGTTAAGGAAGAGATTTGGGAGACCCCGGCAGGACGCCACGAGCTTGGCCACTACCGCGATGTCACTCTCGTCTCACTGCGCATCATGGATGCCGTGCGCCAGCAGGCCGGCATTACCTTCCCGGCCGACGCAGGCAAGCAGGCATAGCGATGGGCCTCTTCGATACGTTCTTCTCCAGCGTCACCGGCGGCAGTCGAGAGCCTCAAAAACCATCAAACGTCGAGCTCGAGCTGCGCCGCAGGCTTACCGTGCTCGCAAGCGACGAGGCCACTCAAGACACTCCCCTGCGCTATTTCCTGCACTGGACGGGGCAAGTCCAAGGCGTTGGTTTTCGCTTTACCAACACCAACCTCGCGCAGGCACGCGCACTCACCGGTTGGGTGCGTAACATGGAAGACGGCTCAGTCGAGATGGAGATACAGGGAGCTCCGGCAAACATCCTATCTCATCTCGAGGCGCTTCATGCCTCCTACGAGCGCATGGGAACGCGTTTTCGCCTCGTAGACGCCCAGGCCCGAGCCCTACTTGCCAATGAAGACGGTTTCAGTCCTCATTATTAGTATTGTGTGCTAAATACGGTATCATTTACCTACGACCGTTAATAGAAAAGAGGCGAGGCGCATGGCGGTGCAAAGAAGGAATACCAGGCAGCGAAAGCTGGTTCTTGACGCCGTGCGCCAAAGCTATAACCATCCCACCGCCGACGAAATCTACAACGTCGTGCGCGCGCAGGATGACAAAATCAGCCGCGGTACGGTCTACCGCAATCTCAATCTCTTGGCCGACGCCGGCGAGATCCTCTCCATCAAGACGCCGGGCGGCAGCCGCTTCGATCGCACGATCGAGCCGCATGCGCATATCATCTGCACCTCGTGCAGCCGCGTCATCGACGTACCGCTCCCCTTCGATGCCCAGCTCGACGCCAAGGCGTCCGAGCAAATCGGCTGGCACGTCACGTCGCACTACACCATCTTCGAGGGCCTCTGCCCCGACTGCCGGTAGATGTTTGGGACATGCCTTAAAATCCACCTTTCCGCACTCTGCAGCAAAATGTAGATTTCTAGGCATCTCCCAAATATCTACTCGGCGAGCAGGCGATGCAGTTCCTCTTCGACCGTGCGCGCGTAGCGGACGCGGTCGTTGATGCCGCGCATGGTGGGGTTGCAGCTCTCCATCAGATAGGGATGGCCCACGACGTTGAGCATGTCGCGATCATTCTCATTGTCGCCAAACGCCATCATCTCATCGGGCGAAATCCCCAGGGCACGTCCGTAATCGGCAAGCGCGGAGCCCTTGCCAGAACCGAAACCGATAAAGTCCGTCCATTCGGTTCCCGACGTCATCACGTCGACACGGTCGCTAAAGAGGCGCTCGAAATACTCCAGGGCCGCTGGCTGATCCACCTCGGGCGTCTGGAAGGCAATCTTAATGACTTCCTCGTCGATGTCCTCGGGGCGGTCGACCACCGCCACATCGCAGTGGACCTCATAGCGCAGGTGGTCAACAAACGCATCGTTGCCGCTCATAGTGTAGAGGTGCCCCTCGCACGAAAGTGTCACGTCGGCATGGGGATACGCAACCACGGCATTCGCAATATCCATCGCCAGGTCACGCTCCATGGAACGCTTGACAACGGCACGTCCCTCGCTCATCACCAGGGCTCCGTTTTCGCATACATAGGCGAGCTCATCGGCCACCGGGGCAAACAGGTAGCGCAAGCTCGCATATTGACGGCCGCTCGCCGGCATAAACACGATACCGCGACGATGCAGTTCATCGATGAGCTCAAAGGCCTCGGAACGCGGCTCGCGCTCCCCCGGATGCAGCAACGTGCCGTCCAAATCGCATGCAATCAGCTTGATTCCCTCAAGACCCATATGCTTCCCCAAAGCCTCCTATCAACAGCAAGACGGACCTTGATTGGTCGCCCCTCAAAGCCCGCCTTGCGTATACACGCGCTTAGCCGCGCGTCTTTTTTACGATGGTAAAGTCGGGAGCCATGCTCACGACGGCCTCCGCCGCACTCGATGCAAAGCGCCGGTCCGCATCGAGTTCACGGGTAACCACCGAGAGCCGAACACCCTCGACGCCCCGGAGCATGCGGCCCAAAACAGGCTGCACCGGCGTATACATGCGCACGGTATGCTCGTCCGAATCGCCTCGGAAAAGCGGCGCGTGCATATTGCCGATCTCCCAGCACGCATGCGCGAGCGCAATCGGGTCCATGCGGTCGACTTCGACCAAATAAACCTCAGCGCTGCGCAGGCGCACGACAACCGCCACGGGCACCATGCCCGAACGGTCGACGGCGAGCACGTCGCCGTCGACAAAACGACCGCCGTCGGCAGTATCCAGCCGAACATCGACCGTGCGCCCCAGCTCCGTCACGCCCACAAACGCGCGCGTGTCAGCCTGGTCCCAATCGAGCAGTAGCTCGTCAACTTCAAAGACGCCGCCCAAATTCCGGCGGAGCAGGAGTTCATAGGACGGATCGTTGAGATTTCCCAAGCATGTCGTCGAAACCAAGCGCTCAGACATACTCTAACCCTCGACCTCAACAAGCTCGATATCAAAGTTGAGGTCCTTGCCGGCCAGCTCGTGGTTGGCGTCGAGCGTCACAGCCTCGGGCGTTACGTCGATGACCACGGCGGGAACGGGCATGCCGCTCGGCGTGGACAGGAAGAGCTTCATGCCCTTCTCGATCTGCTCGATGTTGGGAACCTGTTCGGCCGGGAAGGTAATAACCATCTCGGGATTGTGCTCGCCGTAGGCATCGGCAGCCGGGATGTGCACGGTCTTCTTCTCGCCCACCTGCATGTCGACAACAGCGGCGTCGAAGCCCTTGATCATCTGACCGGCGCCGCAGGTGAACTCCAGCGGCTCGCCGCGATCGTAGGAGCTATCGAACTGCGTGCCGTCGTCGAGCGTGCCGCGATAATGGGTCTTGACCTTCTTGCCCTGGTTGGACATGGTAACCTCCGTGATAAGGGCGGCGCACAACGCGGGCCGCCGTGAACATATGGCGCTAACTATACCCTAGTCATACAATTCAATGACAGTTTGCAAAGAAACGCTGCAACCGGAGGAACCATGGCATATCCCGTATTTGACCTACACTGCGACACCGCCGACCGAATCGGCTGGGCCACGCTCGATCTCGACCTGCGCTTTACCGCCGGCACCGACGGTTATTTCCCCGGCGACGAAACGCATCCGCAAGATTTCGACCTCATCGAGGGCAACGCCTGTGCCATCTCGCTCGCAAAGATCGGCAACACGCCGTGGGCACAGTGCTTCGCCACGTTTGTCCCCGACGAGATTCCCACCGCCCACGCCGCGCGCTTCCAGGCGCAAATCATGGCGCATATGAGCGGCCAGGCAATGCTCAACCACGACCGCATGGTCAACGTGTGCAGCGCCGCAGACATTCGCCCCGCGCTCAAGGACGGCAAGGTCGCCTGCATCCACACCATCGAAAACGCCACGTTCTTTGCCGAGGACCCCGCGCTGATCGAGGTGCTCAAGAGCTTGGGCGTACTCATGTCATCACTCAGCTGGAACGCGCAGGGACCGCTCGCGAGCGGGCACGATACCCACGCCGGCCTCACCGCCGCCGGCATCGAGGCACTTACGCAGATGGAGCACGCCGGCATGGTACTCGACGTCTCCCACCTCAACGATGAGTGCTTTGACGAGGTTGTCGCCCACGCCACGCGACCCTTCGTCGCCAGCCACTCCAACTCCCGTGCGGTTTGCGGCGTCAAACGCAACCTTACCGACGACCAGTTCCGCACCATTCGCGACATGGGCGGCATCGTCGGCCTCAACTACTGCAGCGAGTTCCTTTCCAACGACGCAACCGACAAGACCGCCGCAGACGTCACCTTCGACCAGCTGGCGGCACATATCGAGCACTGGCTCGACCTGGGCGGCGAGGACGTCATCGCGCTCGGCGGCGACTGGGACGGCGCCACGGTGCCTGCTTTCCTCTCCGATGCCAGCAAGATGCCCGAGTTCCAGAACATGCTTTCCAAGCATTTTGGCAAGACCGTGATGCAAAAGCTCTGCAGCGACAACGCGCTTGCCTTCTTTGAGCGTTATTAATTTCACATCCCTTGAGCGGGCCGGCATGCCGAACGGTCGACATGCCGGCCCGCCCCCAATCCAAAGGACCGCTTTTGACGCAGCAGTTTACGATTTCCGCATCCCGACCGGATGGCACATCCATCCCCGTCGTCGTTACCAAAAAGCGCGTCAAGAACTTCAACCTACGCGTCACATCGAGCGGTGAGGTCCACGCCAGCGCACCGCTCGGCGCCAGCCGCGAGCGCATCGAGGCATTTGTGAAGCGCAACAGCGCCTGGATTGTCAGCCGACTTGCCCAACGCGAGCAACGTCAGGCGGCGGCGCGAGAGTCACTCAGTCTCTCGTCCATCATTGCACTTTGGGGCAAGCCCATCACGGTACAGGATGCACTCGATCACAACTTTGCATCACCCGCGCCGCGGCCCAAGCAGGCCACCTTCGCAAGCTTTATGGGTACCGACGAATCGGACGAAGGCCCACAGGCCAAGCGGCGCGCAATCCTCGACGGCCTAACGTCCGACGAGCTCCAAGCCCACATCAGCCAGCTTTATACGACCGAGGTCACCGCAGCGCTACGCGACATCGTGCACGCATACGAAATCACAATGAGTGTCGCCGTTTCCCGCGTCTCCGTGCGCAGCATGAAAACGCGCTGGGGATCATGCACGCCCAAGACCGGAGCCATTCGCATCGCACGCGAACTTGCCGCTTATCCCATCGAGTGTCTCGACATGGTTGTCGCCCACGAGCTCGTCCACTTGCTCGAGCCAAGCCACAATCAGCGGTTTCACGCCCTGCTCGACAGGTACTGCCCCAACAATAGAGCGCTGTCGCAGCGGCTCAAGCAGCCACCCATAGAGACGTATTAGAACCGGTTAGCGCACGCGCTCGATCTCGACGCCGCAGCTTGCCAGGGGAAGACCGACGGGCGCCCAAGGCTTATCGAGCTTAACACGCACGCCAAGCAGCAAGGGGTAACGACGCAGCAGCATCTGGGCCACACCCTCGGCTGCCGCCTCGATGAGTTTAAACGTATGCTCGCGCAGATAGCCATCGACATCGTGGCACACCGAGCCGTAGTCAATCGAGGCGTCCAGGTTATCGTGCTCCCCCGCTGCACGCAGGTCGGCATAGAGCACCAAGGACACGATGAACTTCTGGCCCAGCGCGTTCTCTTCGGGATACACGCCGTGGTTGGCAAAGACCTCGAGACCGTCGATAGTAATGCGATCGGCATGGCGCAGATCGTCATAGCTCACGTGGGGCACCGCCGTTGCGGTGGATATTTCGCCCCTTCCACGGCGTGCGAGCTCGGCGCCTTCAGTCTTGGTTGCATTCTCGGGCAGTTTTTTGTTACTCATCGCGATCGTCTCCTTCGTTTAGAACCCCGACCGCGCAAACTAACTACACGCGAATCGACAGGTTCTTTTTATCATCGCTCCAGTTGCAAGCATTGCGCACGGGGCATGCAAAGCAGGCGCGCGACGCTTTGTCGGCTGCATAGAGCAAACGCTCAAGCGGTTGGCTGTTCACGCGCAGCTTTCGATGGCCCAGAATGGCCGTCTTAATGGCTGCGGCATCGGCCGGCTCAAACGCCACGTCATCAGGCATGCCGCCGAGAATTGCATCAGCGACGCGTTCGCTTGCAACATCATGGGATATACCCGATTCATACTGTTCATCTTTGCCGATATCGTGAAGAAGTGCCGTGGCGTAGATGACCTCGCGGTCAAACTCGAGATCTTCCTCGAGATTCTTAATCCACATAATGCGAGCGACATCGAGCAGATGGTCGATACCGTGGCGGCAGAAGATGCGCCCCGATTCCAGCTGAGCAATGTTGCCCAGGTGGCGCCGGAACAGGCCGTTGGCACAGATGTAATCGATACGAGGCATGACGCCAAAAGGCGCCAGGCCCGAAGCCATAAAACCGCGACGCGGCGTTCCCTCGTCAGTATTCGATGTAAAGTCGTTGACGACTCTCATAGTTAGCGTCCCAGCATCTTAAAGAAACGCTCTTCGAGCGCGGGGTCGGTCTCAAAGACGCCGC
The DNA here is from genome assembly GCA_036550475.1 of Collinsella sp. Lineage (GTDB taxonomy): Bacteria > Actinomycetota > Coriobacteriia > Coriobacteriales > Coriobacteriaceae > Collinsella. The sequence goes on from JAXKGH010000113.1 coordinate 20,001, forward strand.
GGCGAGCGAGCGTCACGGTCTTGGTGCCGGGCTTTTGCACGCCGCGCATGGTCATGCACATATGCTCAGCTTCCATGAGCACAATCGCTCCCTGGGGAGCGAGATAATCCATGAGGGCGTCGGCAACCTGCGCACACAGCTGCTCCTGCAGCTGCAGACGGCGGGCATAAACCTCAACCGTGCGAGCAAGCTTAGAGAGCCCTGCGACACGGCCGTTGGGGATATAGCCAATGGTAGCCTTGCCATAAAACGGCAGCAGATGATGTTCGCACAGCGAGTAGAACGTGATGTCGCGCTCGATAACCAAATCGTTCGAAGCGACGGCAAACGTTTTGGACAGGTGCTCCTCGGCACTCTGGTCCATACCGCCGGCGATTTCGCCATACATACGGGCAACGCGCGCCGGGGTCTCCAGCAGGCCCTCCCGAGTTGGGTCCTCGCCTATGCCCTCAAGCAACAGCTTAATGGCGGCCTCGACTTTTTCCTGATCGACCATCTGGGCCTCACTTTTCCGATTTTGCGTTCGCGCTATGGTACCACGCCCTCCGGCATCGGCCACAAGCTACATAGTATGGGTCGAATAGACCGGATCATCACGCCAAAGTTCAACCGCATCACAAAGCGCAACGCCCTCGCGCTCAGCACGGGCGCGCGTAGCGTTCATGTCGATCACGCGCTGATTGCTCGAGCCCCTAAAGCGCAACGAGATATCGTACAGATCCTGAACGAACGGGCCGTCCACCAACATGTCGAGGCAGGCCAGGATACGGTCCGTCACCTCGGTATGATGACGGCCACCCGGCATAAGCTCCTCGAGCACATCGCCGGTAAAGCACCAAATAGTCTTTCCCGACCCCGATGGATAGGCCGCACGCACGCGTTCTATAAAGTCAACAAGCCCCGCCTGATTCTCGGGCTCCATGGGCTCGCCACCCAGAATCGTCAGACCGTCGTTAAAGGGATGGTCGAGGCTCTCGATAATCTTGTCCTCGACGGCGCGATCGAACGGCTCACCCGCAGCAAAGTCCCACGCAACAGAGTTAAAGCAGTTCTTGCACCCACGACGGCACCCACTCACAAACAGAGAAGTACGAACGCCTTCCCCATCAGCAATATCGAAATACTTAATGTTCGCGTAGTTCATAAGTAGCCTTCCTGGGGGTCTGGAGTATATCATCCCGTCCTCAAACATTCTCGGCCTTTGGCCTGCGAAACTGCGGGCGGGACGATATACTCCAGACCCCTCGCGAGCGATACTCGGTGAACGAAGCGAACATCGAGCATAGGGTTCGAGGTCCAATAAAAACTGGGTTGCGGCTCAACCGCCATCGCAAGTAAATCGCAGCTGCAGCTCAAATTATTTCCGCTAAGAACTTCGAGGAGTGAGCAGACCGCGCGCTGCATCTCAGCTACGTTAACTTGGCTGAACCGAGAGGGCCGCTTGGGCTTTTGCTCGATATGAGTTCCGCACGCAAAGAAGGCCACTTAATGTGGCCTTCGTCTTGCGCAGGGCTGTCCGAAATAGCGAGCAAATGCCCAAGCGTCCCTCTCGGTTCAGCCCCGGAGCGGTATTAGAGATGCAGCACGCGGTCGCGGATCTCCTCGGTTCGACCCTGGTTCCAGAACTGGGTACCGATGTAGCCGCACGTACGACGAGCGACGTTCATCTTCTCCTGGTCGCGGTTGCCGCAATTGGGGCACTCCCACACCAGCTTGCCATCGTCCTCAACAATCTTGATCTCGCCATCGTAGCCGCACACCTGGCAGTAGTCGCTCTTGGTGTTGAGCTCGGCGTACATGATGTTGTCGTAGATGTACTGCATCACGCGAATGACAGCCTTGAGGTTGTCCTGCATGTTGGGAACCTCGACGTAGGAGATAGCACCGCCCGGCGAAAGCTGCTGGAACATGCCCTCGAACTTAAGCTTATCGAAGGCATCGATCTCCTCGGACACGTGGACATGATAGCTGTTGGTAATGTAGCCCTTGTCCGTCACACCCGGGATAATGCCAAAACGACGCTGCAGGCACTTGGCGAACTTGTAGGTCGTCGACTCAAGCGGGGTGCCGTACAGCGAGAAGTCGATATCGCTTTCGGCCTTCCACTCGGCGCACTTGTCGTTCATGCGCTGCATGACGGCCATGGCAAACGGCGTGCCTTCCTTCTCGGTGTGGCTGTGGCCCGTCATGTACTTGACACACTCATACAGGCCGGCATAGCCCAGGCTGATGGTGGAGTATCCGCCCACGAGCAGCTTGTCGATCGTCTCGCCCTTCTTCAGACGCGCCAGGGCACCGTATTGCCACAGAATCGGCGCGGCGTCAGAAAGCGTACCCATCAGGCGCTCATGACGGCACAGCAGGGCACGGTGGCACAGCTCAAGGCGCTCGTCGAAGATCTTCCAGAACTTATCCATATCCTGGTGCGAGCTCAGCGCGACATCGGGCAGGTTGATGGTCACAACGCCCTGGTTAAAGCGACCATAGTACTTGGGCTTGTTCGGTTCGTAGTTCAGCGCGTTGGCAACATTGTTAAAGCCGTTGCCCGAACGGTCGGGCGTCAGGAAGCTGCGGCAACCCATGCAGGTGTAGCAGTCGCCGTTGCCGGCGGTCTCGCCCTTCGACAGCTTGAGCTCGCGCATCTTCTTCTCGGAGATGTAATCGGGCACCATGCGCTTGGCGGTGCACTTGGCAGCCAGCTGGGTCAGGTAGAAGTACGGGGAATCCTCGTGAACGTTATCGTCCTCGAGTACATAGATAAGCTTGGGGAATGCCGGGGTAATCCAAACGCCGGCCTCGTTCTTAACGCCCTCGTAGCGCTGGCGAAGCGTCTCCTCCACGATCATGGCAAGGTCATGCTTCTCCTGAGGCGTACGGGCCTCGTTAAGATACATAAAGACCGTCACGAACGGCGCCTGGCCATTGGTGGTCATAAGGGTCACGACCTGATACTGAATCGTCTGGACGCCACGACGGATCTCGTCACGCAGACGGTCCTCAACGACCTCACGGACCTTCTCGGCAGATGCCGAAACACCGAGCTCCTCGAGCTCGCGGGCAACCTCGCCGCGAATCTTCTGGCGGCTCACCTCAACGAACGGGGCAAGATGGGTCAGCGAGATGGACTGGCCGCCATACTGGGAGGAAGCAACCTGGGCGATAATCTGCGTCGCGATATTGCAGGCAGTCGAGAAGCTATGCGGTTTTTCGATCAATGTGCCCGAGATAACGGTGCCGTTCTGGAGCATGTCCTCCAGGTTCACCAGATCGCAGTTGTGCATGTGCTGAGCAAAGTAGTCGGAATCGTGGAAGTGGATCAGGCCCTCATTGTGGGCATCCACGATCTCCTGGGGCAGCAGCACGCGCTGGGTCAGGTCCTTGGAAATCTCGCCGGCCATATAGTCGCGCTGAACGGAGTTGACGGTCGGGTTCTTGTTGGAGTTCTCCTGCTTGACCTCTTCGTTATTGCACTCGATCAGCGACAGAATCTTGTCGTCGGTCGTGTTCTTCTGGCGCTTCAGGCTCTGAACATAGCGATAGATGATGTAGTGGCGGGCAACCTCGTAGCAGTCGAGACGCATGATCTCGTCCTCGACCAGATCCTGAATCTCCTCGACCGACACGGTGTGGCCCGCGTTCTCACATGCCTCGGCGACGTTTTGTGCCGCGTAAACCACCTGGCGGTCGGTAAGACGAGAGCTCTCCTCGACCTCCAAGTTTGCGGCGCGGATGGCATTGACGATCTTATCGATGTCAAAGACAACCTCGGTGCCGCTGCGCTTGATGATCTTCATCCTCTTGCCTCTTTCGCGTCGTAGCCTCATTGCGCTTCAGAGCCAAACGATGTCCGGCAGGGCTTGCCCCTGTCTTGCGGCGCCGTCGCGCAATCTGTGTTCTCGATAAACCATAAGTCCTCATGCGGACAATCCTCGCGGCCGATCAAGCGGCTCAAAGGCGTGTCCAAATGGGACGAATAAGGTCTTCGTTCTCTGTCCGCCATCTATCATACGACAAAGACGCATCTATATCCTGTATTCTTTTTTTAGTTCAAACACAACATATAGTGTTTCAGCAGGTCAAAGCAATTGGTCATTTTGCAGACGCATTAATTATGAGGGGTTCTTGGCAAGTCGGTAAAACGTTACCAACACGGCTACCTGCATGGCAGTTATAAAACCCCCTTAGTCAAGCCGCTGACAAATCCTACCAAAACCAAGCCGCTCACGCCAAAAGAATCCAAAAGATTATGCTTGACCAACATGTTGCGGTCGAATGCCGGCGGACGGAGCGACAGGACTGTAAACGCTCGGAAGACTACAGCCCCGGCGCCCCGTCCGCCGGCATTCGATAGGCGAGGAGCTATTACTTCTCTTCGCGAGCTATCATGCGGCCGAGAGCCGCTGTAAAGGGATCGAGCAGCACGCCGGCGATAACCACAAAAGCCCACCCCTTTGTGACAAGGCCTGCCCAACGCGCGAAGAACGTACGGCCTTCAATCGTTCCGAATCCTCCCCGGAAGGCAATCTCGCCAAAACCGATCACCATAAAAAGGAGAGTGGCACCGATGACCGTACCGGCGATCTTGTGCGATGTACTCCCCTGCTCAAAACCAAAAAAGTTCAGGCACATACCGACCGTTTTGCCAAACATCGGAAGTGCGCTCAGAACCTCGGCGATTACCGTGGCCACGATGAGTTGTCCCCAAAAGCCCGTGGGGCTCGTCAGATCCAAGCCAGGCGCCCCTTCGATGATGGGGAGAAACGCGCAGAGCAATAGCGGGTTAAAGAAGCCGTTGAGAATACCGATAACGCGCCTGACAGGTAACTTCATAGCCGTAAGCCTTTCAAAGTCATTGATAGAAAGAGGGCCGCCGGCATATGTCGGCGGCCCCGATAAAACATGATGTACGGCAAAGCAACTACTAGAACGGCTACTCTGCCTCGCCGCCGGCCGCCATCTTCTCGGCCTCGGCAAGCTGGGCCGGGGTGAGCTTGCGATACTTAATGGCGCCAAAGACGACACACGCCGCACAGACGATCATGCCGGCGATGAACTTCTGGTCAATCGTTGCACCAAACGGCGACGTTACGGCCTCAAACACAATGGGAGACAGCGCCATGCCAAAGTTGATGCCCGCCATGCCAATGGCGAGGTTAAACGCACGTCCCTCGGGGGCAGAGTTGCCGGCGGCAAAATTGCCCTCCAGCGGCACGTAGGTCTCCTTGCCCAGCGCGACGACAAAGCCCGCAACGCACAGCACCATAAAGGCGGGCGCAATCAGCGTCAGGCCCAGGCCAATGAGCGTCACGCCCCACGCGATCGGCATGGCCAGGTTCTTAAACTTGGCAAACAGCGGACCGACCAAAAGACCAGCCGCAATACCAGCAACGGTCATAACAGTAGAGGCAAGACCGGCCTCCACGGTACCGCCAAAGCCGCGACCCACAACAAGCAGCGAGACGTTAGAGCTGAAGAGCTGGAACGTGAGTACGAACACAAAGCTCATGAGCGTGATAATCGCGACCTCTTTAGGCATATTGGCGAACACGTTGACCTTGCGCTTGGGCTCAAAATGACCCTCGGGAAGGCAAACAGCCTCAATGACAATAAACACGATCATGATGAAGTACGCCGCATAGCTGTGGAACCACTCGGCAGAACCCAAGATGCCGGAAACCATCGTCCAGATAATGCCGCCAAGTGCAACAAAAGTGGAGTAGATGCCCATGACAAACGAGCGCTGCTTTCCGCCAAAGTAATCCGCGATAAGAGCGTCCGTTGAATTCTGCACGGCGCCGAGACCAAGGCCCATGACAGCAGAAGCCGCTAAGACCTGGCCGAGCGAGTCGTGGAACACCAGCACCGAGGCGCCTGCCAGCATCACGATAACGTGACCGACAAGCGTCGTCTTCTTCTTGGACACGCGAGAGGCAAGCTGTGAAGAGACGAGCATGGCGGACAGTGCCATCATCAACGGGATGATGCCGATGATCATCTGGACGGCAGCGATGTTTTCGTTGGGAAATGCCGCCGCAACAGAGGCCACGATGGGGACGGGCACCAACATGCCCATAATGCACATGGCGGCAGCATAAATGCCCACCAGGTACTTGATCTTGGTTTTATCCATGATCCATCCTTACACTTAGAAAAAGGGTCGGGGCGGCCGGACGTCATCATCGGCCGCCCCAAACACAGCACTATCAGTCGTTGAATCCGGTGAACACGGGCTCTCCGCTGTACACGAGCGCTTCCTCGACACCATCGAGCACGCGGCAGGCGCCAGACGCCATTGCCTCGAGTTCAAACTCGCCGGGATAAGCCGATACGGGGGCGATCCAAGAGCAGCACTCCTCAATTGAGGCAACGAGCTCCTTGCTGTGGACCATGCCGCCTCCGAGCAAGATGCCGTCGACGTCGCCCTTCAGCACGCAAGCCATCTCGCCAATCCACTTGCAGATTTGGTAGACCATTGCATCCCAGGCGCGAGCCGCAGCCTTATCGCCCGCAGCGGCGCGATCGCACACCTCGATGGCATCGGACGTACCCAAAAGGTCAACGAGGCCACCGGTCTTCATGCAATGGGCGCGGGCAACGTCGAGACCATGCTCTGCCGTATACTTCGCAATCTCGATCGCGGGAACCGATCCGCAGCGCGTCGGCGCCATGGGACCCTCGCCGCCAACGATGTCGTTGCCGTCCACCATCTTGCCCTTAAGATGAGCCGAGATAGAGATGCCGCCGCCGATATGGCAAACGATGAAGTTGCACTCATCATAGGGGCGACCGAGCTTTGCCGCATGGCGGATGGCGGTCTCTTTAAGATTAAGGGCGTGCAGGTGCACGTTTCGATACACGCCCTTAATGCCCGTCATACGTGCGAGGTCGCACAGCTCGTCGGTATCGGGAGGATTCACCACAAAAGAGGGCTTTCCCGTCTTTGAGGCAAACTCATGGGCAATCTGGGGTCCCAGCTGCGCCGGGTGTTGAATGCCATTTGCGCCAACGCGAGCATGCTCGAGCATGACCTCATTGATGGCATACGTGCCGCCGGGCAGCGAAAGCAAGCCGCCGCCACGACCGACAAATGCATCAAAGTCCTCGAGCTTCAGGCCCGCCTCCTCCAGTGCTCCAAGAATCAGATCGCAGCGATACGGCATCTGAGCCGAAACCCCGTCGAACTGGGCAAGGTCCTTCGCATCGTGCGCAACGTTCTTACTGAGCTTGCACTCATCGCCCTCAAAAACGCCCACCTTCGTGGAAGTGGAACCCGGGTTGATTACCAGGATGCGCCGGGGAGTCTTTTTATCGGACATACCTTAAGCCTCCTTAAGCGCCTGAGCGCGCACGCAGCTCATCACCACGTTGCCGACGATCTCATCGACGGGCGCAGAGCGCGAGCAATCGCACACGATCTTCTTGAAGCCCTGAAGCATGGGACCGTAAGCATTGGCGCCGGTCAGATTCTGGATGATCTTGACGCCGATATTGCCCACGTTGATATCGGGCCAGATGACCACGTTGGCTTGGCCCGCAACAGCAGACTCACGATGCACCTTCTTGGCCGTGACCTTGGGGTTAATCGCCGAATCAAACTGGAACTCACCGTCGATGGCAAGGTCGGGACGGCGATCGTTGGCAATCTCGCGAGCACGACGTACCTTATCGACGAGTTCGTTATCCATCGAACCGTCAGTCGAATGCGAAAGCAGCGCGCAACGGATATCCCATCCGGTCAGCGAGCGCACCGTTTCACTCGACGAAATCGCGATCGAGGCAAGCTCCTCGCTCGTGGGGTCAACGCAAACGGCAGAATCGCCAAAAGCCAAAAGGCCACCTTCGCCGCCGTTCCAGTTGGGAATGTCGGCGATACCGCACGAGCTCACAGTGTCCACCCCGTCAGCAAGACCGACGATGGTCTGACCCGCCAGGATGATATCGCCCGTAGCGTTATCGATACCGGCGAACATAACGTCGACATCGCCGAGCACCTGCAAAATCAGGGCGCGCTCAAGCGGACGCGTCATACGGCGCGCAGCGCCCTTGGGCTTAAACTTGCAATCCGGATGCGAAAGGTAGCGCTCGCAACAAGCGGCGTTCGCCCCCTCGTCGGTCACATCGACAATCTCGATGCCGTCAAGGGAGATGCCGCGCTCATCGGCAAGCTCCTTGAGCTTAGCGCCGTCTCCGACCAGCACACATTCGGCAAGATGCTCGGCGGCGATCTTTGCGACCGCCTGCATCATGGTCTCGTTTTCGCCCTCGGGAAAAGCAACGCGCATAGGCTTGGCGGCAGCCTGCTCGCGCAGGGTCTGCATCAGGTCCATGGCAGTTACTCCATCTCTTCGGCAGTGCGCTCGATAAGCTCGCCGATGGTCTTCATGACCATGACCTCGCGAACGGGAACCTCGGCATCGAGCTCGTTCTCGATCATGGAGGTCAGAGCGATCATCTTCATCGAGCCCTTGCCCAGGGTCTCAAACGTCGTCTCGGGGGTCACATCGCCGTCATAGTTGTAAGCGGACTTGGCGAAATCGCAGATCTGCTGAGTGAGTTCTTCGTTCATGATGGTGCCTTTCTGATTAAAAAGAGGGACGGCCGCGGCGGGCAGGAGACAGGTATCCCGCCGTGGCCTAAGAGAGGAATCGAATTGTTAAAAGGGGTGAAAGCCTAGTCGTCAAGCTCGAACGTGAGCTCTTTGTAGCCCGGTCGGTCGATGACCTTGGCATGGATGCCAACGGTCTCGCCCGCCATGAGCTTGGCGCGGATCTCGGGGGCCTTCTTCTTGGTAATGCCGTAGATGACGTAGGTATACTGAGAACCTTCGTCGATATCGACAGCGCCGTAGGCGTACTTGCCAAACTCCTTGAGGTAGGGCTTGTCATTCTGCGGACCAGGCAGGGTAAAATCGATCAGGTGGCCGTGACCGGAAACCTGGACCCAGTCGGTCTTGTGGTAGCCGCAGGCATTGCAGGCAAGGTGGGGCGGAAACTCAACGGCTCCGCACTCGGGGCACTGGCGTGCCCAATAGATGCCCTCTTCAAGACCCGTGTAGAACTTCTTGACCACGGGCTCCATATCTTTGAGTTGCATGAGAATACTCCTTATGGGAAATCGAAAACCGCGGTCGCTTAGGCGACGGTACGAAGGATCTGGCAGCGCACGTTCTGAGAACCGCCAAAACCGCGCAGGAACGCCGTCTCGGGAACCTTCTTCATCTGGGTGGCACCGGCGACGCCGCGCATTTGCTTAACGGCCTCGACGATATCGGCGATGCCCGATGCGCCATGTGCGTGACCAAAGTTGCAGCGGCCACCGTGCGGGTTGATGGGCTTATCGCCGTCAAAAGCGGTGCGGCCATCGATCGCGTACTTCCAAGCCTCGCCGCGCGGAATATAGCCGCACTCCTCAGCCGAGACGATCTCGGAAGCCAGGAAGAAGTCATTGCACATGAACAGGTCGATCTCGTCGGGGCTCACGCCGGTAAGGTCGTAGACCTGCTTGGCGGCAAGCTCGGTAGCCCAATGCTCGTTGTGAAGCAGGCCGGCTTCGACGGCAGAGGCCCCCGTGCCCAGAACCTCGATAGGTGCATACGGGACACCCATGGCCTTGGCCTTCTCCGTGGGCATCACGACAACAGCTGCGGCACCGTCGCATTTCTTCTCAAAGCCGGTAACGCGCAGGTACTGCGTGACGCGCGGGTTGTACATGCTCTTGAGATACTCGTCGGCGGTATCGAAACCGGCTGCCTTCGCATCCTCCTCGACCGTGGTCTCGTACCAGGCAAGGGGATTCAGGACGGCACCGCGGCGAAGGCTCTTGGTAAGGCCGTTCAGGGCGTCATCAATCTGTTCGGCAGTAAGGTCGTACTGCATCGAATACTCGTTGATCCAGTTGTCGAACGACACGCCAAACGCGCCGTCGAGTGGACGACCATAAGCGCGGTCATAGATCTTATCGAGCGAGGGAATCATAACGTCGAGCGTAAAGTCCTGACGAATATGGGAGGGCATATGCTCAACGGGAAGCGTCGAAGCCAAATCGCAGGCACCCGTAAGGACAACATCGTAGGCACCGGAGGCGACTGCCATCACGGCCTGCTCAAGGGCGACGTAGCCCGTGCAGCAAGCCTCGGAATGATGGACGGAGCCCTTGGCACGAACGCCAAACCAATCGGCAACCTGCATGTTGGGGGTAATGCAATCGCCAACGAGATACGGATTGGCGCTGCCGTGATAGAAAAAGTCGATATCGCGGGGCTCAAGACCGGCATCGGCAATTGCCTCGAGGGCCGCATAGCCAAACGCCTCGCCCTCGCCAATACCCTGGGTCTCGGGATGCTCCTCAAAATCCTTGAACGGGGTGCAGCCCACGCCTACAATCGAGACGCTGCGCATGTTCTTTCCGAGCGTAACCACTGAATATCACATCCTAATCATGTGAAGGTGTACGGAGTGATGGCGCAGTCCGGCCGCGAGCGAAGGTGAGAGAGCGCTCGCGGCTTTTCTGTGCCGTCACACGTTGAACTACTGCAGTGGTTCTTTTGAACGTAGCTTTAGTTTATGAGGGGTTAAACGAGACACGTGAGACAAAAAGCCCCGATGTGTCCCATCATATGGGGCACATCGGGGCTAGGCGTTCCAAATAGCAGATAAATGGCCATACTTAAATCGATTCATAGGGCCGGATTGCTCTGAATCCGCAAACCTTGCAACCGTTCATCCCTAAAAATCAGCCGTTCACCCGAGCGGCTTTTCAAAATCGGGGATGCGTGGGTGCCAGTGGCGCGATGCATCGTCGACAAAGAGCGGTGCGTAGAACATGCGATTGAGGGCGGCGGCAACGGTGCGCGCCTCAAGGTCGGGCCGGGCCTCGAGCCAATACTGAATGAGGTTATGGTGGCCCGCAAGCGCAAATGCTAGATACAGATCGAGGTCCGTTTCATCGGAAAAAGTCGAGCGAAGCCGATTGCGAAAATAGTCATGCATAAAGATCGTTGCCTTGTGAGCAAACACGGGATCGCCGTTATCGCTGTTAAGTGCCAAAACTTTCGAGCGATTAGCCTTGAGGATCTCCATGCGCTTGATCATCGTGGGCGTAGGGTCCAGCTGCGCATCGCCAAAACGAGCCTCCAACGCAACATCATTGATGTCCTGCATATTCTGGAGCAGCTCATCTTCAAAACGTTTAACCACATCATCGACAGAGCGATAACAGCGATAGAACGTCGATTTGGATGTATGGGCAAGGCGAAGTACCTCGGCCACCTTAATCGACTGCACCGGAGTTGTCGCCATAAGTTCAAAGACGGCATCCTCGATCCGTGAAGCAATATCGTTTTGAGCGTTCAGTGACATGGCGGCCTCCCCTATTGGCGATTGGCTCCTATGCTACCCGAAAGGCATGCTCCTTGACAACGATACGAGGTATAGAGCGTGCCGCACAAGAGATGACGCAGCGACCGTATGTCATCGACGAAGTATTCCATCCGCCGGGCATGCCATCTTTGCGAGGGTCAATCGAAAACCCGACGCCTTCAGCCTTGAGGATGGCCTCGATGCGCGTCCACGTCTGACTCATGCGAAGATTGCGTTCTTGCAAATTGGGGGCAGCGTTAATCCACGCGCGCTCGTCGTCGTTTGCCATACGCCCAACCGCAACGGGAGCAATCTCATCGATCGCCTCGATATCCACGCCAATAGGTCCTCCGACCGACCGAGCAACATCGGAAACAGCGAGGACGGCCACGCTTCCGCCATGTGAAATGGAAATAGAAGGTGCCTCCCCATCCGCAAGCTCGATCTTGCCGAAAGCAGAACGCGCAAGCTGGGTGTCGTCGAAGACACCCAGGGCGTCGCGAAGCAGCAGACCCACGCCTGCAGCTTCCCTCCGAGACGCAATTGGGAGATCACCGTTGGAAGCACGTAAGGCATAGCGTCCCGCGATTAATGCCATATCAACGGTCTCGCCGGGATCGATCGCAGAAACGTCAACGAGATGCACGGTTATGTTCAAAATGGTCAACCCCCACTCGATTGAGATGACAAGGCTAAACAGACGCTTAGAACCGCTCTTTCCTGAATCGAGATACCTTTTGCCGGCGATTTGGCGACGTAAAACAAAACAGCCCAGAGGCAAAACCTCTGGGCTGCGAACATTTGGTGGGCGTTAGAAGATTTGAACTTCTGACCTCTTCCGTGTCAGGGAAGCGCTCTCCCCCTGAGCTAAACGCCCAAATGGAGCGGACAACGGGGCTCGAACCCGCGACCCCAACCTTGGCAAGGTTGTGCTCTACCAACTGAGCCATGTCCGCTTACGAGGATTAATCTTACGTGATACCCGCATCCTATGCAAGAACTTTTTTTGAAAAGTTTTGCGACGCCCTCGCGAACCTCGCGAAGACATCAGCCGCCACGGAAGGCGCAGACAAACGCAAACTCGCCGCAAGAGGCTCCTATATCTCACCGAGCATGATCCAGGCGGAGCTGTCCTGCGCGAGCCTGCCGTCTGCAAGCGGTGATGAGGTGAGCAGGACCCTGCCCGCCGGCAGCTCCACGGGTGTTGCACCGAAGTTCGTCACACACGCCCAGCCGTTGTCGCGGCGATAGGCGATGACGCCGCCCTCAGCGCCCTCGGCACCATCCGCAAGACCGGTGCGCCCGTCAAGATCGAGCCACGCAAGATCGTTGGCGCACCCGCGCAGCTTGCGCCGCAGCCAGAGGGCGTCACGATAGAGCGCAAGCATCGATGTCGGGTCCGCTTCTTCCCTATCGGCAGCATAATCGGAAAACCATGCAGGTTGCGGCAGATGGGGCGCCGCATCGGCGTCCGCCAGCGAAAACCCAAACGATCCGCCCTGCGCGGGATCGTCCGCCGCCACCCACGGCAGGGGCACACGGCAGCCGTCGCGCCCCTTCTCACGCTTCGGTCCGCGCGTATTGGTCGCAGTAGGATCTTCGAGTGCAGCCCACGGGATGTCAGCCACCTCAAAAAGGCCGAGCTCCTCACCCTGATACACGTATGCCGAGCCCGGAAGCGCCAGCTCAAGCAAAAGGGCCGCCCGCGCGCGGCGCTCGCCGAGTTCACGGTCCTCGTCATAAGACGACCCGTCGCGTAAGAGCCAGTCGAGCGCAATCTGGTGGTAGCGCGTCGCCTTGATTTGCGGCAGGGCATAGCGTGTCGCCACGCGCGGCACGTCGTGGTTGGAGAGTACCCAGGTCGAGGCGGAATCGGATTCGATGGCCGCCTTCAAGCCCTCCTCGATTGCAGCGTGCATGTCATCATAGGTCCAAGTGGCCTTGGCGAACTCAAAGTTAAATGTCTGACCAAGCTCGCTGGGACGCGCGTAGAGATACTGACGCTCGGGCAGCACCCACGCCTCGGCAACGGCGCTGCGCGGCGGATCATAGCGGTCGAACACGCGACGCCACTCGCGATAGATCTCGTGGACCTCGTTGCGGTCCCACAGCGGATGGGTGCCGTCGTCAACCATGTCATCGCCCTCGGCAAGATGCCACCGGTCGAGGTCATCGCGGTCGAGATCCTTGGCGAGACCGTGCGCCACATCAATGCGAAAGCCATCGACGCCTCGATCGCTCCAAAACGCCAGGACGTCGCAAAAGAACGCATGAACCTCGGGGCACGACCAGTCAAAGTCCGGCTGCTCGGGCGTAAACATGTGCAGATACCACTGACCGTCCGCAACACGCGTCCAGGCGGGGCCGCCAAAGTTGGCATTCCAATTGGTGGGAGGCAGCTCGCCATGTTCGCCGCGACCATCGCGAAAGATATAACGGGCGCGCTCGGGCGATCCGGGGCCGGCGGCAAGAGCGGCTTTGAACCAGGGGTGCTGGTTGGATGAATGGTTAGGCACGATGTCGACGATGACCTTGATGCCGCACGCGTGAGCCGCAGCGATCATGTCATCGAAGTCGTCAAGCGAGCCGAGACGTGGATCGACATCGCAGTAGTCCGCCACATCATAGCCACCATCGACAAGAGGCGATGGGTAAAACGGGCTCAGCCAGATGGCCTCGATACCCAGCCGCTCAAGATAGTCCATCTGCTGGGTAATGCCCGCGATATCGCCCAGACCCGAACCAGTCGAATCCTTAAACGAGCGCGGGTAGATCTGATAGATCGCGGCATCGGACATCCATGAGCGAGAAGAGGACTTTTCTGTAGCCATGGGGTGCGCCTCCCTTGCAACGAGGTTTTGCGAGATGTCCACGATGATACGCTCAAAGCTAACATTCGCGGCAAATAACACCACAGCCACGCCCCAAAACACTCGCCCCCTCTCGGGTTCGAGCCCAGGCGATGGATACGAAAAAGCCCGGCTACCGTAGTAGTCGGGCTGTTGTGCTTGGAGCGGACAACGGGGCTCGAACCCGCGACCCCAACCTTGGCAAGGTTGTGCTCTACCAACTGAGCCATGTCCGCATATGTAAAACAAAACGGGCGCCGGAGCGCCCGGATGTTGCCTGGAGGCGAAGCCCGGATTCGAACCGGGGGTAAAGGCTTTGCAGGCCTCTGCCTTACCACTTGGCCACTTCGCCGAAAAAGGACCGCCTAAACGGTCCGGAAATGCAATGGAGCGGACAACGGGGCTCGAACCCGCGACCCCAACCTTGGCAAGGTTGTGCTCTACCAACTGAGCCATGTCCGCTTGCGGGTTATTAATTTACGCGAGTTGTCCAAAAGACGCAAGTACTTTTTTCAAAAAAGTTGCCTGCCGCATGTTCTTGGTAGCTAAACGCGCCAAAGCGATTGGCTAGGCACACGATTCCAGCGCTCCGCTAAACAGCTTCACCATCTGCACGCGCGTGCCAGCGCCGTCTGTACGACGAGCAACATCCACGTTATCGACGAGCAAACGCATAAGCTTGATACCACGGCCGCGCTCCTCAGATGCGACCGGTTCGCTCGTTTCATCGATAGAATAGCCAGCACCTCGATCAAGCACCTCAACCACGACGCGATCGCCATAGGCCTGAACCGTCAGGACGCACCCGATACCGCCCGCATGGTCATAGGCATTACCCAGCGCCTCCCCCGACGCCAATGCGACATCGTAGCGCTCGTCGCGGCGCAACGGAAGCGATTCAAGGAGTTCGGCGATGCGATGTCGGTAGTATGGAAGATTCTCGATACCCTGACGGACCTCGACGCTCTTACTCCAGCGAGGCAGCTCCCCCACCGGAATGGCGGGAATAGACTCCCGTGCCGGCCCCGCGACATGAAGGATATCGACAAGACGAGCAATCTCCAAAAAGCGAACAACTTCACCTGATGCATTGACGAGCGAAAGCAGGCCTTCTCGCCTCATGAGCTCACGAGCGCGCGCAAGCAGGAATGCCAAGCCCGTCGAATCGATAAAGCTAACAGTCTGACAGTTGATGACGACACGACGCACGCCGCGGCCAATCAAAGCATCCAACCGCCGACGCAACGCAGGCACCGTGGCGATGTCGATATCGCCTGGTGGCGTCAAAACCGCTATGTCATTCCACTCATTCATACGACCATGGTTCCCCAAAAAAGCCCACTCGATGCATTCGTTTCCCCAACCGTACGGATTCAGCCCGCCCAGCGTCGTCTATGAACGACCCCGTAAAAACTCAAGGGACACCAATGCAATGTCATCGTCCAGCGCCGATTCGGTAAATCGGTCAAGCTCGCCCAAGACCTTGCCGCAAATGCCCGACACGCCCTCCCCCGAAACAGAAAGCAGAAGGTCGCGCAAGCGCTGCTCGCCAAAGAACGCTCCGGTGCGGTCGCGGGCCTCAATCGTTCCATCCGTATACATGAAGAGCATGTCGCCGGGGGCGAACGTAAACACGCCTGTCTCGTACACCATGCTCTCAAAGGCACCGATTACGCCCGATTGGCATCCAAGCAGCTCGACCTCTCCCCCACGGGACTCGCCGCCACCCAGCGGCATCGACTCTGGCCTGATGACCATGGTCGGAGGATGGCCCGCCGAACAATACGTTGCGCGTCCGGCTTTAAGGTCAATCTTGGCGATAAAGGCTGTCACGAACGTCTCGACCCTCGAAAAGCCCATGAGCATGCTGTTAAGGGAGCGTGCCATGCGGGCCGGTCCAGCGCCCTCCCAGGCATATGCCGTCAGGGCCGTCTTGACGAGCGCGGACATCGATGCGGCCTCAATGCCTTTGCCAGACACATCACCCAGAATCATGACGGCGCAGTCGTCGGGAAGACGGATGAGCGTATAGAAATCGCCGCCGACCAACGCCGAGTTCGTGGCCGACAGGTACACCGAATCGGTTGCGATACCCGGAACATCCCCCAGGGAATTTCTCATGCCGATCTGGAGGGTCTGAGCGATATGGCGCTCCTCGCGCTTTTGAGATTCGCCTTCATAGATCAGTTCAAAGTCATGCGCCAAGTGCACCAAGTAGTCATATTCAAGGTCATCAATCGGCTCTTGGCTACCATCACGAAGCAGCAGCGCGCGCGTAGTCGGGCTCTTCGCAACAGAAGCAGGAACAATCGCGTCGTTACTGTGTTTGCCATCACCCTCAGAGCGCGGGCGCCCCGCCTCGATGCCGGAGTCGACGTAGAGACCTTGACAAGGCAGACCATGCGCCCTAAGCCAGCCTCCCATAGGCATCGATTCGTCAACGCGAGTTATACGGACGTGTTTAAGGTCCTCGGCACTCGTGCCGCCCAAAACAGATGCCTCAAAGCCATCAGGGCCAGCCCCCAGACGTGCCGCCGGCGCCGTCGTGGAAAAGAAAAGCTTCTCGGGATCGTCCGGCAAAGCAACGCGACTGCCGCCTTCAAAATCTATGACGTAGGAGTCCAGACTGGCGTCATACTCAACAGGGCAAAAATGGCAGTTGAGCATATTGCAGATCTCGGACGATACCGCCTGGGTAGCCGCGGCGGAATCGTCTAGAAAGGTAAACAACTCATCACGTAAGACATTGAGCGAGCGGCCAAGCTCGGCCGTACGACGAGAGCGAAGGCTCGATGCCATGCCGACCAGCTGGATAGACAGGTAATCGCAAATGACCTCGAGTACATTAACGTCATAGGCGAGCGGTGCCTGGGGGCGTTTCCAACCAACTTCCAGCACGCCAAGGATCTGCGTACCGTAAAAAACGGGAAGACAGATCTCGCTGCGGTACGGAGGCATATCCTGCACGCGCAACAGGTGCTTAGAACGATTGTCCAAGTCCATGAACATACCGGAGGCGGCCCTATCGCCCTCAAGGTCCTGTTGAATCGACAAGCGACAGGCACGCGACTCGCGAAGAACATACGTCGGAATGCCAGCGCCATACGGCAAAAACTCGGGCAGGTAGCTATCGTACAGCTCCTTGGAAACACCGCGTAGCTTAAAACCGCCGCTCTCAGAAAAATAGATAGCGGCACCCGAAGCATCGAGTGTTCCTACAAGCTGGTTCAAAACGGTATCAAGCAGGCTGGGTAACTCATCGGAGCCCACAGTGCTCATAATGACCGAGAGCGTGCCAGAGAGGCGCTTGTTCGCCACTCTAAGCTCCGAAAGCGCACGCTTGAGCTGACGGTCGTGCGAATACTGTTCTTCGATGCTATGGAGCGCCACCAGAACACGTGGCGCGCGGCGCCCAAAGATGCGTGGAGGCGTTACGGAGCCTGCACGAACCAAGACGGGGATAAAGGAGCCGTCACTCAGCTTGAGCATCAGTTCGTTCTCGGAGCCATCAGTTTCAAATGGCAGACGATGTTCCGTCGCACGTTCAAAAGCGGACGAGTACAGGACGTCTTTAACATCTCCACCGATGACGTCGGCGCGTTCCTCGCACATCAAACCAAGTAAGCGATTATTCACATGCAGAATGGTTCCGTCGAGCTCGCAGATGATGACAGCATCGCTCGTGATCTCGACTAGTTGGGCAACGTCTGCCCACTCGTTGCGTTCAAGCGTTTCCATCGTGGACCCCACCGTCTATCGGTAACAAAAAAGCCTCCGAAGAGGCTTCTCAAATGCGATGGTGTCGGAGGCGGGACTTGAACCCGCATGACCAAAAAGCGGTCACTAGCACCTCAAGCTAGCGCGTCTGCCAATTCCGCCACTCCGACATGCTATGTTGTTGATTCACGGTTCGTTTTGTTGGACCCGCGCGTTCAACGAGGAAGATAATAACCTATGATTCGAGAACTGTGCAAGCACTTTTTTCAAAAAAGTTTACGAATTTGTAAATGTGCAGGTAGACGGACCTGTTCGGGCCGGAATGAGGTCGCTTTCCAACGCGTCCTCGGGCATGCGGCATTATTTTGCTCCGCGCTTCGCGCTACAAAATAATGCCGCCCCCTGCGGAATGCGTTGGAAAGCGACCTCATTCCGGCCCTAGGAGTATGTACTCCGGACACAGTTCTCAAACATGTTCTGGGGGCTGATGCAAATTTGGTGGCTCGGCAAAGCCGAGCCCTTATATGGGGAGGCCGGAGCCAAAGCTCCGGCCTCCCTCAATTTCTTATTAGATAAAGTGAGCGATCAAGGAATCGCACCCCTCTGCAGTGGTAACACAGGGCCCGTGCTGGACTTAGTTTTCAGAACATTCCGCAGACCAGGAAACCCCCTTATCCGCAGCTCCGAAGGAGCAGGATAAGGGGGTTTCCATGGTCGAGGACGTTCTGAAAACTAAGTCCAGCACGGGCCCGGACGAGAACAACCGACTACAGGTCGATGTGCGATTCCTTGATCGGGAACGGCTCCGCGAAGTGGCAGGCGCAGCAGTGGCCCGGGGCAACTTCCTTAAACTCAGGAAGCTTCTCGGAGCAGATACCCTGCGCGATCGGGCAGCGCGTGTGGAAACGGCAGCCGGTCGGCGGATCCAGCGGCGACGGCGGGTCGCCAGCGAGGATGATGCGCTTGCGGGTCTTCTGTATATCAGGATCGGGCACCGGCACGGCAGACAGCAGCGACTGCGTGTACGGATGGTGAGGCTCACTATAGAGCGTCTTCCAGTCCGAAACCTCAACCATCTTGCCCAGATACATAACGGCAACGCGATCGGAAATGTGCTGCACGACAGACAGGTCGTGGGCGATAAACAGATACGCGGTACCGAACTTGTCCTGCAGTTCCTTGAGCAGGTTCAGAACCTGGGCCTGAATGGAAACATCCAGAGCGGAAACCGGCTCGTCGCAGATAATCAGCTTGGGCTTCAGCGCAAAAGCGCGGGCAATGCCGACACGCTGACGCTGACCGCCGGAGAACTCATGCGGATAGCGGTTGATGTGCTCGGGGTTCAAACCGACAACGTCAAGCAGCTCACGGACACGCTCGATACGCTCCTCCTTGGTGCCCACGCCGTGAATGGTCATGGGCTCGGAGACGATCTCGCCGATGGTCATACGAGGGTTCAGCGAAGCATAGGGATCCTGGAAGATGAACTGCATCTCGCGACGCATGTCCTTAATCTCATGCTTGCTCATCTCTGCAACATCTTTGCCCTGGAAGAACACCTTACCGGCGGTCGGCTTGGTCAGACGCATGATGGTGCGGCCCGTCGTGGACTTGCCGCAACCAGACTCGCCAACCAGACCAAAGGTCTCGCCAGGATAAATCTCAAAAGAGATGTCATTTACAGCAGAGACGACACGCTTGGAGAAGCGCTTGGCGAACATGCCGGACTCAGCGGGAAACTCCTTAGAGAGGTGCTCGACCTTCAGCAGCGGAGTGCGCTCGTTGGTATCTGCCATTACGCCTCGCCTCCCTTCTTGGAATCCTTGCGCGTACGGGACGTCTCAGGAGCGTTCTTGAGGAACTCGGGGTCACCGGAGTAGTGGCACGCAGAGTAATGACCAGACTCGGTGACAACGCGCTCGGGGCGCTGCTTGCGGCACTTGTCCGTCGCATAGGGGCAGCGAGGAGAGAAGACGCAGCCCTCAGGCAGGTTCATGAGCGAAGGCGGGTTGCCGTGAATCGGCGTAAGAGGCTTCTTCTCTTCGATGGCCTGCTCCGGGATGGAGCGGATAAGGCCCCAGGTGTAGGGGTGGCGGCTCTCGTAGAAGATTTCCTCAGCAGTACCGAACTCGACGGGACGGCCGGCGTACATAACCATGATCTTGTCAGCCATATCGGCGACAACGCCCAGGTCATGGGTAATCATGATGATGGCGTTGCCGTTCTTCTCCTGCATTTCCTGCATAAGCTCAATAATCTGAGCCTGAATGGTAACGTCCAGGGCAGTCGTGGGTTCGTCAGCAATCAGAATATCGGGATCACAGGCAAGAGCCATAGCAATCATGACGCGCTGACGCATACCGCCAGAGAACTGGTGCGGATACTCATTGACGCGCTTCTCGGGCTCGGGGATACCCACAAGGTCCAAAAGCTCGGTAGCGCGCTTGAGCGCCTCCTGCTTGGAGTAGCCACGGTGCAGACGAAGACCCTCGCCCACCTGCTTGCCGATCTTATAGACCGGGTTCAAGGAGGTCATAGGATCCTGGAAGATCATCGCGATATCGTTACCGCGAATGTGCTGCATCTCTTCCTCGGTCATCTCGAGAATAGAACGACCGCGATAGCGAACGTCGCCGCCCTCGATCTTTCCCGGAGGCATCGAGATAAGGCCCATGATGGTCATGGCGGTCACGGACTTACCGGAGCCGGACTCACCGACGACGCCCAGGGTCTCGCCGCGATCGAGCGTGTAGGAGACACCGTCGACAGCGCGAACGACGCCATCCTCGGTGTGGAAATACATCTTTAGGTCATCGACCTCGAGCAGATGCTGGCCCTCGGGAACCGGCTGGTCCTTCAGGTCCACATAGTTCTTGTTCTTCTTCATCCTTATGCGTCCTTCATCTTGACGTCGAGGGCGTCGCGCAGACCGTCACCCAGCAGGGTGAAGGCGAGCACCGTCGAGAGAATTGCCAGACCGGGCATGATCATCATCCAGGGAGCAGTCAGAAGATACTGCTGACCGTCCTGAATCATGGAGCCCCACGAAGGCGTAGGCGGGATAACGCCCATGCCGAGGAAGGACAGAGCGGACTCGGTCAGAATGGCGCCACCGATGTTCATGGTCGCGTAGACCACGATGGAGGCGACGGAGTTCGGGAAGATGTGACGCACGACGATACGAGCATCAGATGCACCCATCGCGCGCGCAGCATCAACATAGTCGTTTTCCTTGACGGTCAAGATCGCAGAGCGGAAGACGCGCGCAATCGAAGGCCAGCCGAGAATACCAATGGCGATAAAGACGTTCTGAAGACCGCGGCCGATAACGGCGATCATGGCGACAACGAACAGCACGTACGGGAACGCCAGGAAGATGTCCGCACAGCGCATGATGATCGTATCCCAGATGCCGCCGTAGAAACCGGCCAGAGCACCCATGACCAGACCGATCAGCGTGGAAATCGCGGTGGCCATAATTCCGACAGACAGCGAAACGCGCGCACCGTAGATAACGCGGACGAGAATGTCACGACCAAGGGCGTCGGTGCCAAACGGGTGCTCTGCACACGGAGCCAGCAGCGACGTCTCGGCCATGGTGGTCGAGTCGGAAGCCGTCGGAGAACCGAGCCAGGGCTTAGCCCACAGATCTGCGGTCAGGGCAACCACAACGACGATGATGATCCAACAGACACCGATAACGGCGAGTTTGTTCTTACGAAGACGCTTAAAAGCGTCGCCCCACAGCGTGCGGGACTTCGCGGGAGCAGATGCGGCCTTGGTGGCGGTAGCCTGCTCCTGAGACTGAGAATCAGTTTCCTGCATGAGACGTACCTCCCTTAGGCCTTATCCGACGGACCGCCAAGGCGGATGCGCGGGTCGAGGAATGCATAGCTAATGTCGACGAGCAGGTTGATCACCATGACGACGACAACGATGAGCGTAACGCCGCCCATAACGATGGGCCAGTCACGCATGCTAATGGCGCGATAGACCTCATAGCCGATACCGGGCCAGTTAAAGACCGTCTCGGTCAGGATGGCGCCCGAAAGCATGCCGCCAAAGTCGACACCAATATAGGTAACGACGGGGATGAGTGCATTCTTAAGCGCATGCTTGACGATGATCGCGCGATTGGAGAGACCCTTGGCCTTTGCCGTACGGATGTAATCCTGGTTCATGACGTCAAGCAGCTGCGAGCGCATAATGCGGGCGGCGTAAGCGGTCGAAACCGAAGCCAGCGTAATGGTCGGAAGCACATAGTGCATCCAATCCTGATACTGAGAGCTGGAACCGCCGGCACCCGAGATCGGCATGGAGATTGCACCGCCCGTGGCATCCTTGAGGATGACGCCAAAGAACAGCTGCAGCAACATACCGAGCCAGAAGGCCGGGACCGCAACGAGGATCGACGTGGTGAGCGTTACCAAAATATCCCAGAAGGAATAACGCTTTACCGCCGAAATGATACCCGCACCGATACCCATGATTGCCTCGAGCACGATGGCGCACGCGGCAAGTTTGATCGTATACGGATACTTCTGGGCAAAGATATCCGTAACCGGCAGCTTGCGCTGATACGAATTGCCCAGATCGCCATGAAGCAGGCCGTTCATGTAATACAAGTAACGGTCCACGAGCGACGTTTGAACGGGATCGCCGTTCTCGTCAAGGATCGCGTTGCCGTCCTCGTCCGACTGGACTAGGTGATAGCGGACGCGAAGCTGAAGCTCCACCTCGGGGGACAGAGCCTTGTCTCCACCGATCAGCTTGATCGGATCTCCCGGCACGATATTCTGGAGGGCGAACAGAATCAGCGTAACGCCCAAAAACACCGGGATGAACTGAAGCACACGTTTAACGATGTACTTACCCATACCACTCCCCTATCTAGGGATTAACCTAAATGGGATGCCGATCGCCAGACCGGCATCCCAAAATTACCATCAGCCAGTTTACCCCAGGTTAGGGAGAACTGTATGTTTCCCATGAGGTCTACGTAAATACTTGACCCTCACGGAAGCTGCAAACTCTTAGGCGAGCTCAGCGGTACCCAGCTCGGCATGCTTCTGCGGATCGACATAGAGGTGCTTGATGCGATCGGAGCCGACGATGGTGTGCGTGTAGAACATCACCGGGATGACCGGGCAGTCGGCAGCGACCATTGCATCGGCCTCCTGCATCTTAGCGACGCGCTCCTCGTCGTCAACAATAGTACGAGCCTCGTCGACCTTGGCGTCGAACTCGGGGTTGCTGTAACCAGAGCGGTTGTCGCCACCGAGGGAGTCGGAGTGGAACAGCGGATACAGGAAGTTGTCCATGATCGGGTAGTCGGCAATCCAACCCAGACGACCGAACTGATAGTTAAAGTTCTGATACTGCTCGAGCAGGGCAGACCACTCGGGGGTATCGGAGACAGCGGTAACGCCAACCTTGGCGAGGTCGCCGATGATGGACTCCATGATCTCCTTGTGACCGCCGTCCTGGTTGTAGGAAAGGGTCACGCTAATGCCACGATCCCCGTTAGCGCCAGCGGGAGCAACCTTGTCGAGGTACTCGTTAGCCTTGTCGACATCGTAGGCGCAGAACTCCCATGCGCCCTCCTTGTAGCCATCGATGCCCGGAGGAACAATGCCGTCGGCAGGGGTACGGGTACCCTTGAAGATGGTCTTGCAGATGGCCTCACGGTTGATGGCCAGGGAGATGCCCCTACGCAGGTCGGCGTTGTTGAACGGCTCGGCCGTGGTATTGCAGGTCAGATAGTACGTGGAAGGCTCGGCGCCGAGCAGCATGCGCTCGCCGTCACCCATGGTGTAGCCGTCCTTGGACACGCCGCGATCCTTCTTGGCGGCATCGATCTGAGCAACGGGAACGTCGCAGACATCGAGGTTACCGGCCTGGAACTCCTTGTAAGCAGTCTCCATGTCCTTGATGACCTGGAAGTGGATGCCATCGATCTTGGCCTTGTCGCCATAGTAATCGTCGAACTTCTTGAGGTTGATCTCCTGACCATCCTCCCACTTGCCGTCCATCATGAACGGGCCGTTACCGACCGGTGCAAGATAGAAGCTCTTGACATCGGACTCGGCGCACTCGGGAACCGGGGCCAGAGCCGGGTGAGAGGCGACGAAGGGGAAGTCGGCGTAAGCGGAAGACAGCTTGACGACGAGGGTCTCATCGTCGGGGCAAGTAACACCGCTGAGCTCGGTAGCGTTACCGGCAAGCAGGTCGTCATAGCCCTCGACCATAGAAAGGTGATAGGAGACCTCGGAAGGGCCGTACTCGGTAGCGATGGCCGACTTGGTGTTGACCAGACGCTCCCAACCGAGCTTGAAGGACTTGGAGGTAACGTCGTCACCGTTGTGGAACTTGGCCTTCTTGATCTTGAAGGTGAACTCGGTGGCGTCCTCGTTGGCCTCAAAGGACTCGCAAGCCAGCGGAACGATCTCGCCCTTCTCGGCGTCATAAGAGGTCAGAGCATCAAAGAGCTGGTACTCGACCTGAGTGCCCTGGTCCTCCTGGACGTTATAGGGGTCGATGCAGACCGGGTTGTTGATGTAGAAGTTCAGCGTCGAACCGGACTCAGAACCGGAAGCGTCGCCGCCCTTCTTGCCGCATGCGGCAAGAAAAGCCATGGAGCTCGCAGCAAGGGTACCGCCGACAAAGGCGCGACGACCCATAACGGGCTGGTGGAACATAGAATCAGCCATGCCATCCTCCTTATGAGATAGGACAAAGTAAGTTCGGTCGGGCAACGTCAAGACAGCCCAATCGAACCATTCAAACGCGGTCCGCCGTTTTGGCTGGTTATACAAAGCGGACCAACGTATTGCAATACAGTAGCGCATTTTATGCACGATTTGGGGCTAATTCCGGTTAACGGTCGAGATTTTCTTTAGTTGGGCGAAGTATATGAGGATATTTTGACTCTGTTACAAATATGTAAACAAAAAGGGTCCCGCACTTGCGGGACCCTTTTCAAGTATTTATGCGGCTCGTGATTAGTAGCCCACGATGCCCTGCGGGAAGAAGAACATGCACAGCACGACGCACACGGCAAACACGACAGCCATGATGACGGTCAGGCGGTCAAGGTTCTGCTCCATAACGCCCGTGGCAGAGCTGGAGTTATACAGCGAGCTGGCAATCATATCCGAAACGCCGGTACCCTTACCGGAATGCATCAGGACGAGAATCGTCAGCGCCACGGCAGAAACAGCCCAAACGACAAACAGAAGAATCTGGAACGGACCCATAGATAAGCTCCTTAATAGAACAGTTCAAACTCCAGTACTGTACCACAATCCCCCGCTCTCCCCTACCTGCCACTCAAGGACGGGGTGGAAATGGCAGAAATACCAAAAAGGGGGTTGTCCGGTTGTGGACAACCCCCTTGCTAGAAAACGGTATTTGTTTTCTATTAGGCCTCGGTAGCGAGCACGCGGCCCGTCATCTCGGCGGAAGGCTCAATACCAGCCATGGTGAGCATGGTCGGAGCGATATCGGAAAGACGGCCGTCCTCGATACCGGTGAGCTTGGCCTTCTCATCAACGATGATGAACGGCACGCGGTTGGTGGTGTGAGCCGTAAACGGATGCTTGGAACCGTCGGAAGCAACGTCAAACATGTGATCGGCGTTGCCGTGGTCGGCGGTAATCAGCGCAAAGCCGCCCTTGGCGAGAATCGCCGGGACAACCTTGGACAGGGCGTCGTCAACAGCCTCGACGGCCTTAACGGCGGCGTCGAAGACACCGGTGTGACCAACCATGTCGCAATTCGCGAAGTTCACGATGTAGAAATCAGCGCGATCCTCGTTGATGGCAGCGACAAGCTTCTCGGTAACCTCGGGAGCG
Source organism: Collinsella sp. (assembly GCA_036550475.1). GTDB lineage: Bacteria > Actinomycetota > Coriobacteriia > Coriobacteriales > Coriobacteriaceae > Collinsella. Next base: position 45,777 of record JAXKGH010000113.1, read on the forward strand.
CTCATCTCGGGCTGCAGATCGTAGGTAGCGACCTTGGGGGAAGCGACGAGTACGCGCTCCTCGCCCTCCTTGGGCTCCTCGATGCCGCCGTTGAGGAAGAACGTCACGTGGGCGTACTTCTCGGTCTCGGCGGTGTGCAGCTGCTTCAGGCCATTGGCGGCGATAACGTCGGCCAGGACGTTCTCGGGGAACGTCTTGGGGAAGGCGACCTCGACGTCAAACGTCGGATCGTACTCAGTCATCGTCACAAAGTGCGAAAGCTTGATCTGCTCGCGCTCAAAGCCGTCGAACTCCTTGTCCGTGAACACGCGGGTCATCTGACGGGCGCGGTCGGGACGGAAGTTGAAGAAGATGACCGCGTCGCCCTCGTGGATGCCCTCGTTGTGGGCGGCGAAGGGCTCGACGAACTCGTCGCCGCGCGGATCCTTCTCGTAGTAGGCCTTGATACCGGCAACGGGGTCGGTATCAGCATCGGACGCGTTGACCATGACGTCGTAGGCGCGCTGGATGCGCTCCCAACGATTATCGCGGTCCATGGCCCAATAACGGCCCGAGACGGTGGCAACGCGAGCGTCGCAACCGGTCTCCTCAGAGATCTCAGCCAGGAAGGCGCAGAACTCACTCATGTAACCGGCACCGGACTGCGGGTCAACGTCGCGGCCATCCATGAAGGCGTGGACGCGAACGGTCTTGACACCATGCTCGGCAGCCATCTTGACCAGAGCCTCGACGTGGTTCATGTGAGAATGAACACCGCCAGGGCTCATAAGACCCATGAGGTGGAGAGTCTTGCCGTCAGCCTTGACGTCGTCCATAGCCTTGACGAAGACCTCGTTCTTGGCGATGGAGCCATCCTTGATGGCGTTGTTGATGCGCGAAAGCTCCTGGAACACGATGCGGCCGGCACCGATGTTGAGGTGACCCACCTCGGAGTTGCCCATCTGACCGTCGGGAAGGCCCACGTCCTCGCCCGAAGCACCGAGCGTGGTGTGAGGATACTTCTCGTACAGGCTATCAAGGAAGGGCGTCTTGGCAGCGGCGACGGCGTTCTCGCCATCGGCCGGAGCCAGGCCGCAGCCGTCCATGATGATCAGGAGTGCAGGAAGATGACGCTGTGCCATATGTCCTACTCGCCTGCCTTGACGACCATAGAGGCGAAGTCGGCAGCCTTGAGCGAAGCGCCGCCCACGAGGGCGCCGTCAACGTCGGGCTTGGCGACGAGCTCGGCGATGTTGCCGGGCTTGGCGGAACCGCCATACAGCACGCGGATGCCGTTAGCGAGCTCCTCGCCGAACATCTCCTTGAGGGTCTCACGGATAGCGCCGCAGACCTCCTGAGCGTCCTCGGCGGTAGCGGTCTTGCCGGTGCCGATGGCCCAGATGGGCTCGTAGGCGACGACGACCTGCTTGGGGCAGGTGATCTCAAGACCAGCAAGGCCAGCCTTGACCTGGTTCACGACGTGCTCGACATAGGTGCCGGCCTCGCGGACCTCGAGGGACTCGCCGCAGCAGAAGACGGGAACAAGACCGGCGGCAACGAGGGCCTTGGCCTTCTTGTTCTGGTCCTCGTCAGTCTCGTGGAAGTAGTCACGACGCTCGGAGTGGCCGATGATGCAGTAGGTGCAGCCAGCGGACTTGAGCATGTCGCAAGAGGACTCACCGGTGAAGGCACCCTTGGCCTCCCAGTACACGTTCTGTGCACCGAGGGCGATGGGGGCAGCCTGAATGCGGTCATGAACCGTGGTGATGTCGATGGTCGGAGGGCAGACGAGCACCTCGACGCCAGCCGGAACCTCGGGCAGAGCCTGAGCCAGCTCGTCGGCGAGCTTGGCGGCCTCGGCGACGTCGTTGTTCATCTTCCAGTTACCAGCGATAAGAAGGGTGCGATTAGGCATCGAGAAGCGCCTCCACTCCGGGCAGGGCCTTACCCTCGACGAGCTCCATGGAAGCGCCACCACCGGTGGAGATCCAGCTCATCTTGTCGGCCAGGTTGAACTTGTTGACAGCTGCGACGGAGTCACCACCGCCGATAATCGAGGTGCAGTCGGCCTCAGCAACAGCCTCGGCGATAGCCTGGGTGCCGTGAGCGAAGTTATCGAACTCGAAGACGCCCATGGGGCCATTCCAGAACACGGTCTTGGCGCCCTTGACGGCCTCGGCGTAAAGTTCCTCGGTCTTGGGGCCGATGTCCATGCCCTCACGATCGTCGGGGATAGCGTCGGAAGCGACAACCTCGGGAACAGCGTCCTCGCCAAAGTGATCGGCAACGCGGTTGTCGATGGGGAGCAGGATCTTGACGCCCTTCTCCTCGGCCTTCTTGAGCATCTCGCCGGCGCGCTCGACCCAGTCCTCTTCCTTGAGGGACTGACCAACGGACAGACCCTGAGCCAGGAAGAAGGTGTAGGCCATACCGCCACCGATGATCAGGGTGTCAGCGGAGTCGATGAGGTGATCGAGAACGCCGATCTTGGAGGAAACCTTGGAACCGCCGACGATAGCGACGAAGGGGCGCTCGGGCTCGGCGAAGATGCCGGTCAGCGTGTCGACCTCCTTCTCGAGCAGGAAGCCGGCAACGGCAGGCAGGTAAGCGGCGGGGCCCACGACGGAACCCTGGGCGCGGTGAGCGGTGCCGAATGCATCGAGAACGAAGGCGTCACCATAGGAAGCGAGCTTCTTGGCGATCTCGGGATCGTTCTTCTTCTCACGCTTATCGAAGCGGACGTTCTCGAGAACGAGAACCTTGCCCGGCTCGACGGCAGCGACAGCCTCGGCAGCCTTCTCGCCGTAAGTGTCGGCGACAAAGGCAACGTCGAGACCAGAGAGCTCGGCGAGCTTCTTGGCGACAGGCTCAAGGGAGAGCTCAGGCTGGAAGCCGGTGCCATCGGGACGGCCGAGGTGGCTCATGAGGATGACGCGAGCGTTGTGCTCAACGAGGTAGTTGATGGTGGGCAGGGCAGCCTTGATACGGGTGGTGTCGCCAACGACGCCATCCTTGATAGGCACGTTAAAGTCAACGCGGACGAGAACGCGCTTGCCGTCGACATCGATGTCGCGGACGGTCTTCTTGGTAAAGGCCATGTTTGCTTCTACCTTTCGTACGTGTCTGCCTCCCATTACGGCAGACGATTTCCTATAAAAAGGGCGCGACCCTAGGGTGTAAGCCCTATAAGGCCGCGCCCTTCTTTAGACGCTCAACGAGCTATTCGCTAAAAGCTAAATTAAGCAACGAACTTCTCGAAGTACTTGATGGTGCGGACCATCTGAGAGGTGTAGGAGTTCTCGTTGTCGTACCAAGAGGTGACCTGAACGAGGGTCTGGCCGTTGCCGAGGTCAGAGCACATGGTCTGAGTGGCGTCGAAGATGGAGCCGTGGGTCTCGCCGATGATGTCGGTGGAGACGATGTCGTCCTCGTTGTAACCGAAGGTCTCGGAGATGGTGGCAGCGTAGGCCTTCATAGCAGCGTTGACCTCGTCGACGGTGACCTTCTTGTCAACGACAGCGTAGAGGTTGGTGATGGAGCCGGTCGGCGTCGGGACGCGCTGGGCGGCACCGATGAGCTTACCGTTGAGCTCGGGGAGAACCAGGCCGATAGCCTTGGCAGCACCGGTGGTGTTGGGGACGATGTTGACGGCGCAGGCGCGGCTACGACGCTTGTTGCCCTTGCGCTGCGGGCCGTCGAGCGGCATCTGGTCGCCAGTCCAGGCGTGAATGGTGGTCATGATGCCGGACACGATGGGAGCGAAGTCGTTCAGACCCTTGGCCATCGGGGCGAGGCAGTTGGTGGTGCAGGAAGCAGCAGAGATGATGTTGTCCTCAGCGGTCAGCGTCTCATGGTTGACGTTGTACACGATGGTGGGCAGATCGCTGCCGGCCGGAGCGGAGATGACGACCTTCTTGGCGCCAGCGTTGATGTGGGCCTGAGCCTTAGCCTTGCTGGTGTAGAAGCCGGTGCACTCGAGAACGACGTCGACGTCGAGGTCGCCCCAAGGCAGGTTGTTGGCGTCGGCCTCCTTGTAGATCTTGATCTCCTTGCCGTCAACGGTGATGGAATCCTCGCCAGCAACGACCTCGTGATCGCGAGCGTAGTTGCCCTGCGTGGAGTCGTACTTCAGCAGGTAAGCGAGCATATCGGGAGAGGTGAGGTCGTTGATAGCGACGATCTCGGAGCCCTCATGACCGAACATCTGACGGAAAGCCAGACGACCGATGCGACCGAAGCCGTTAATAGCAACCTTTACTGCCATTGTGTCTCCTTTCGTAAGGCCCCCGCGAGCTACAGCGCCCGCCGTTGAGGCCCACAAACTAACCACTCGCCTAATATACCTTTTTTTTGACTTGAATTTCACGAGAATGCTCGAAATTGAAAATCAAATTTGCGTTAAAACGCTTTAAAGAATAAAATAGCAGCTAAATCCGTATATAAGTCGATACTTTAACCTACCTGTTTGCTTCAATGAGCTTTTCAAGCCGTAAAACACGATGGTAGAGGGCCGACTTCGACAAGGGAGGGTCAGCCATCTCCCCTAAATCACGCAGCGAAAGATCGGGATAGCGCTCGCGCAGGTCGCAAAAGACCGCCAAGGCATCCGGAAGCGCATCGCGAAGGCCTCGCTGCTCGAGCTCATCGATAAGCGCAAGCTGATGCTGGGCAGCACCGGCGCTTCTGGTCTGGTTGGCGAGCTCGGCGTTCACGCGACGGTTCACATCGTTCTTAACCAACTTGACCGCGCGCGCCTCCTCAATCTCGGCAACGCTGCGCTTGGCACCAATCAGCTTTAATAGATGCTCGATTTCCTCGGCGCTCTTAATGTACACGGCATATGACCCCCGCCGCGCATTAACACGAGCATGGACCCCAATCTGCTCCAACAGATCGCAAAGCCCCTTGGCATATTGCTCGCCCTGCACCGCGATCTCCAAATGAAAATCGCCGCGGGGATCGGCCACGAAACCGCCGGCGATGAGCGCGCCGCGGATGTAGGCAAGCCTGCAGCAGGGGCGGGCAACGATGTGTCGGGGAACACCAGCGACGAGCCCTCCCCTGCGGTCTAGAATGCCCAGCAGCACCAGAGCCTTGTCCAGGTCGGGTTGATCGGGCAGGGTAATGAGATAGTTACGGACCTTATGCAAGACCGATTTACGAACGGTGAATTCCGTTTTGAGCTTAAGGATGCGATGCGTCAGCGTGATCATCGTGCGCGCGACGGCTCCCGTCTCAGTCGCAACTGTCAAACGATACCGCCCAGAGCCGGTAAGCGAGAGCGTACCACTCACGCGCGTGAGGGCGGCAAGTGTCGACAAGTCGCAGTATTCACATTCGGGTTCGCAGCGCGCGAGCTCGTCACGCACCTCGGCGGTAAACGACATGCAGACCTATGCTTTCGTGTTGGCGCGCGACAGGTCGCGATGGGAAATACTCACGTGATACTGGGCACCTTCTAAATAACGTGCCGTGGCCTCGGCGATGGCAACGCTGCGGTGTTGACCGCCCGTGCAGCCGATGGCAATAGAAAGCTGTGGCTTGCCCTCCGCGATATAGCCGGGCATGACCGTATCGAGCAGCTGCGTCCAGGCCTTCCAGAACTCCTGGGTCTTGGGATGGTCCAGAACAAAGTCGGAGACTTTCTTATCGAGACCGGTCATGGTGCGCATCTCGGGATCGTAGAACGGATTGGGCAGGAAGCGGACGTCGATCATAATGTCCGCCTCGACGGGCATGCCGTGCTTAAAGCCAAACGAGAACACGTGAACGTCCATGAGCTGCTGGTCGGACAGCTCGGAGAACGCCATGCGCAATTTGTTGCGCAGGGCAGAGGTGCGCAGGCGGCTCGTGTCGATGATCATATCGGCTCGATCGCGCACGCCCTGCAGCTGCAGGCGCTCGCGCTGAATCGCATCGGCCGTAGTCTCTCCCGGCTTGGCAATGGGGTGGCGGCGGCGGTTTTCGCTATAACGACGGATCAGCACCTCGTCAGAGGCCTCGAGAAACACGATGTCACAGCTCATCTCGCGCTCCTCGAGCGCGGCAACGGCATCGAGCAGCTCATCGAACAAACCCTGGCTGCGCAGGTCGCAGGTGACGGCAAGATGCCTGCCCACGCCCGTATTGATGCCGACGAGTTCGGCAAGCTGGGCGATCAGACGCGGAGGCAAGTTGTCGATGCAAAAGTAGCCCATGTCCTCAAACACATGCATGGCCTGCGTTCGGCCCGATCCGGACATTCCGGTGATGATGACGATATCGGGGATGCGCTCCGAGCGCTCCGCCGCATCCATGGCATCTCCCTTTTGCATGTGTGCCTCCTAAAACAAGCGCGGGACCCGGCCAGCGGATCCCGCGCGATCAATTGCCTTTATTGAGTATACCGCCCCAAGCGGATACGAGGCCTGTCTTACGCCTCAAGCGCAGCCTTGAACCAACTTGTAATACTCGTGGGGTGCGTAATGGCAGTGCCTACGACAACTGCCCAGGCGCCCGCATCGATCGCGGCGCGGGCCTCCTCGGGCGTGTGCACGCGGCCCTCGCAGATGATGGGAAGACCGGGGAATTCCTCGGTCGCCTGACGCAGGAGCGGCAGATCAGGGCCATCGGCCATGGTGCAGTCGATGGCGGCGACACCGTGAGAAAGCGTAGTGGATACCAGGTCAAAGCCCATATCAACCGCACGGCGAATGTCCTCGATGGTGGCACAATCCGCCATCAGGAGCACGCCCTCCTCGTGCAGCGGACGGAAGGTGTCCTCGACGGTCTTGCCATCGGGACGTGGGCGATCAGTGGCATCAATTGCCACGATGTCGGCACCGGCGGCAACGCAGGCGCGAGCATGACGCAGCGTCGGCGTGATGTAGACGCCCTCGTGCCCATCCTTCCACAGGCCGATAACAGGAACCTCACAGCGACCCTTAATGGCGGCAATGTCGGCAAGGCCTTGGCAGCGAATGGCGGCGGCGCCACCGAGCTCGCAAGCGCGAGACATTTGAGCCATGGTCTCGGGCGTACGAAGCGGCTCGCCCATATAGGCCTGAACGCTCACGACGAGCTTGCCCTTCAGGGACTGGATCAAAGGATCAACGGTCATGTTCGACTCAACCTTTCTCAAAACAGCCTTCTGAGACACCGCACCTTGACGTTCAAACCGTCGCTCGCGTACCGAACTACGCTTCGCTCCTCTTTCACGTCAATCTGCGGCACCTCAGAAGGCCCACTTGGTAGTTATGTTTACTTCAACGACGCAAGAAGGTGTTCGGCGGCACCGATGAGCGGAGCATCGCCCTCCAGAGACCCGATGAGAATCGGCGTGTCTTGAAGCGGATCGAGCGCCTGGCTGGCATAGCCCTCGTGCACCGAATCCTTCCACGTCTGCGAACGCCAATCGGGACCCTGGTGAATCACACCTCCCGAAAGCACGATAACCTCGGGATCCAAGATGTTGGCAAGCGAGCCCAAGCTGGCGCCCAGCGCAAAGCCGGCGTCATGGATGACCTCGGTCGCCTTTGCGTCGCCCGCACGGCACAGGTCGTTCACGTCGCGACCGACCGAAGGACGGCTGGGGTCGACGCGGCCAAAGCGCTCATCGTACATACGACCAATGGAAGTGCCGGAAGCAACCGACTCAAGATGACCGGAACGTCCACAGGCGCAGGGAATGCCAGCGGCAGCCGAGCACTCGATGTGGCCCATATGACCGGCAGCACCATGGAAGCCCTGCATCACACGGCCGTTCTCAACATATGCGCCGCCGATGCCCGTGCCGATGCCCAAGCACAAAACGGAGAACTTGCCTTTGCCGACGCCCCAGTGGGCCTCGCCCAGAGCATGAGCCTGCACGTCGCCCACCACGGCAACGGGGAGACCAAGGTCCTCGCGCAGACGCGGCCCCAACTGAACGCCGGACCAGCCGGGCATGATCTCGTTGGCATACGCGATGGCGCCCGTCTTGGGATCGACGACGCCTGCGGCACCGATACCGACACCGAGAACCTCGACATCGGGATTCGCCTCAAGAGCGGCCTTGATGGACGCCTCGATACGCTGGAAGACGGCCTCGCCGCCCTCCTGGGCCTCAGTAGGAACCTCGGCCTCAAATACGGGATGGGGCACGCTGCCGTCAGCCGGGTACTCCATAATGGCGGTCGCGATCTTAGTTCCGCCGATGTCGACAGAGCAGACGTACTTGTTCTCCATGTCGTTCTCCTTAGGAGATAAAAACAACTACAGGAAATGAAGGCGGTGTTATCGCCGCAGCATGATAAAGGTTTCCCAGGTGCCCGAGGTTGGGGTGAAAGTGGTCGGGCGTTGACCTAATGGGTCACGCCCGACCACTTGAGCCCCAAGATCGGGTGCCTGGGGAATCTTTACAGGAGACCGTTGTCCTGGAGGACCTTCTTAATCGCCTCGACGTTCTCGCCGGTCATGGCCTTCACCGGGCGCGGCATGGTCGGGCTGTCGAAGATGCCCATGAGGTTCATAGCGGTCTTGAAGGCGCCGACGCCA
>JAXKGH010000114.1:0-16462 GCA_036550475.1 Collinsella sp.
CCAAAATGAATTATCGCGCACACGCGCAGACACCTCACAGTGTTTGGATCATGGTACGCATGGGGTATACCCGCAACATGCACTCGGCAACCTGCCGGCACCAGCATTCACCATTTGGGCAAATGCTGCCGAGGACATGCAGGCAATAAAAAACCGCCCCGTATGGAGCGGTTTTGCCCTTTATATATCGAGCGCCTCGGCCATCGCGGCCGTAGTGATTGCCGTGGTTCCACAGCAACTGCCCACCATTGCGGCACCGGCATGTCTCCATTCGATGCATGCGCGCGCGAAAGCTTCGGGGTTCTCGTGCCATACGGGGCCATCCTGAGTCTGGACCGGATCGCCTACGTTGGGACGCACCGTGACGGGAGTAGTCGCCGATGCAACCATCCTGGGCACCGCCGCGTTCGCGGCCGCAAGCGAACAGCAATTAACACCAACCGAGTTTGCGCCGTGTTTTTCGGCGTACAAAACGGCCGCCTCGATGTTGAGGCCATCGCCCAACAGGTCGCCTTTATCGTCAACGACAAAACTCACCAGAACAGGCATGCCGTCGGCGGCATCTCGGGCGCCGGCAAGCATGGGCTGCAAATTACGGATAGACGTCACCGTCTCGATCAGCAGACCGTCAACGCCGGCATTGAGCAAGGCGTGCGCCTGTTCGCGCGCAATGCCTCGGATTTCACGATACTCGGCAGAGTCCTCGGCAAACCACTCAATACCGATCGGGCCCATCGAGCCCAGCAGCAGTTGCGGGTGCGCCTGGCGAGCATCGTCGACGGCCCCGCGATTGACCTCCGCCACGGACGGCGCAATCTGGTCGTGCTTGAGGGCATAGCTTGATGCCTGAAAGGTGTTGGTAATGAGCACCTGCGCGCCGGCAGCGACATACAAGCGATGGATACGAGAAACGGTCTGCGGCTCTGCCAGATTCCAAAACGCCGGTGGAATGTCGGCGGCATCGTACTCACTCAACAGAACACTGCCCATGGGGCCCTGCGCCAACAAGGTCTCGCTCGACAAGCGGCGCGCAAGTTCCTCGGCACCAAAGCGGTTGTAATAACTCGTATCCATATATATCCCGCTATTCCTCGACGCTGATTCCCTGCTTTTCGAGATAGGCGAGCCAGCGGTTCATCGTGTCCTCGGAAAGCGCATGCTCCATCATGCAGGCCTCGGAATCGGCTCGCTCAAATTCGACACCGAGCTCCTGAACCAAAAACGTGCGGATGAGGCGATGACGGTACCAGATAGCCGTACCAACCTCGCGGCCGCGATCGGTCAGGACTACCTTGCCGTAGTGCGATTGCTCGACAAGTTCGGATGCCTTGAGCGCCGAAACCGCTTTATTGACCGATGCCTTGGAGACGCCAAGGCGCTGCGCGATGTCGACCGATCGAACGCCGTTGGTTTCCCCCTCTTCGCTTTCAATGCGAACCATGCACTCCAAGTAGTCTTCGTTCGCCACCGTCAGATGTAGTTCGCGCGAGCTATTTGTCGTATCCATGATCTTCCGTCCCTTCTGCATTCAATGGCTGATTCTACCCCATCCAAGCGTCGCGGTATGCCGTGGCATACCGTGCTAGAGTTCTTGTTGCACACGACGACCAAGATTGGAGCGGTCTTTATGGAAAACACCACCACGAACCCCGATGTCCTCGAGCGCTTTTTGCGCTACGTCCAGATCAACACGCAGTCCGAGGATGCAAACTGCGACCAGGTACCCTCGAGCGCCGTTCAGTTTGACCTTGCCAACGTGCTGGCTGAAGAGCTGCGCGAGCTTGGTGCGGAAGATGCCCACGTGACCGAGCACGCCTATGTCTGCGCGCATATCCCCGCAAGTGCGGGCGCTGAGGATAAGCCCGCCCTGGGCCTGATCGCCCATCTCGACACCACCGAAGTTGCACCGGGCGCCGGCGTGAAGCCGCACATCGTACACCACGAAGGCGGCGACCTGGTCTGCGGCACGGTTGACGGTAAGCCCGTTGCCATGAGCACCGCCAAGCTTCCCGCCCTGAATGACCTCGCGGGTGAGGACCTGGTCTGCAGCGATGGCACCACGCTGCTGGGCGCGGACGACAAGGCAGGCGTCGCCGAGATCATGTCGCTTGTCGCGCGTATCGCTCAGGACCCTTCTCTGCCCCATCCTGCACTCGGCATTTGCTTCTGCCCTGACGAGGAAATCGGCCACGGAGCCGAGCTGTTGGATATCGATACCTTTGGCTGCAAGTACGCCTACACGGTCGACAGCGGCCCCATCGGCGAGCTGGAGTGGGAGTGCTTTAACGCCGCCGAGGCGACCGTCCGCTTTGAGGGCCAGTCCATCCACCCGGGCGACGCCAAAGGCCGTATGGTCAACGCAGGCAATCTGTTCTGCGACTTCAACGCGTTGCTCCCCTACGTGCAGCGCCCGGAGTATACGGAAGGCTACGAGGGCTTTTATCACCTTGAGGGTGTATCTGCGACCGTCGATCACGCCACAGCGCGCTATATCATCCGCGACCATGACGCCGCCAAGTTCCAGCAGAAACTCGACCTTATTGATGCCGCCGCCTCGATGCTCAACCAGCGTCTGGGTGAGGAGCGCGTGACAGTCGAGATTAAGCAGCAGTATCGAAATATGGCCGAGATCGTTCGTGACTATCCCGAGCTTATTGATGTTGCCAAGGAAGCCTACCTTGCCTGCGGCGTTGAGCCCCAAGTGCTGCCGATTCGCGGCGGCACCGACGGCGCCCAGCTGTCGTTCCGCGGTCTGCCCTGCCCCAACCTTTCCACCGGCGGCTATTGCTACCACGGCGTCAACGAGTTCGTCCCGGTTAGTTCGCTCGTCAAGATGACCGACGTGCTCCAGGAGCTCGTCGCCCGCTTTGCATAGGGAACTCGAACAATCCAGGTAAGCAAAACCGCCCCGTCCTCAAAACCGAGAACGGGGCGGTTTTTGGTGCAAGGGGAGTAGTCAGCACCGCAGGTTGAGCCAACGTCAGCGAGCGACGTCCAAGGCGAACAAGTTGGCATGAAAAAGGCAGGGCATTGACCTTCTGGTCATGTCCTGCCTTTTGAATGACAAATTGTCGCCTTGGGCGGCGCGCAGCGTCGAGCCGTTACGGCGTTTGGTAAAACGCCGTAACTTAGTAGTTGGCTTCGTAGCCGTTGCCGTCGCCGGTGGGCTCTTCGTAGTAGTCCGAATCGCTCGAATCGCTTGAGTCATCGGAATCGTCAGAGCTGACCGATGAGGTTGCGGTACCGTTTGCGTAGTCGTCAGACGTGTTGTTGTTCAGGTCGCCGATCGTAGAGCTGGAACCGTCGGAAAGACCCATGGTGTTGGGACCCTTGGGATCCTTGCCGGCATCGACACGCTCCATCATTTCCTTGAGCTCGTCCTCGTAGACAAAGACGTAGCTCACACCGTCGATCATGGTGCTGTCGTCGGCATACGAGGGCAGGTTGGCCGAGTAGATGCCGTCGACATCCATACCGCGCATGGCATTGACCGTAGCCACGATATCCTGAACGCTCATATCGGTCACGAGCATATCGGACAGCGAATTAACCAGGCCAAAGATCTTCGTGGCATCGAAGTTATTGAGAATCTGGTTGGCAAGGGCGCCAAGCACCTGACGCTGGTGGCGCATGCGCGTGTAGTCGCCGTCGGCATAGATGTAGCGGCAGCGGGCATAGGTAAGGGCGGTGGCGCCGTCCATATGCTGCTGACCAGCGGTAATCTTAATATCCAGGTGCTCGGGGTCGTCAACATCATCGGTTGCGTTAATGTCGATACCGCCAACCGAATCAATCAGCGCCTGCATACCGTCGAAGCTGACCTCGGCATAGTGGGAAATCTGAACACCGCACAGCTCGTTGACCGCCTCGACCATGGCCTCGGCGCCGCCAACGGTATGGCAGGCGTTGATCTTCATGGTCTCGCCCTTGTACTCGACCTTGGTGTCGCGCGGAACGGAAATGAGCGTCGCCTGCTTTTGCGTGGGGTCGATGCGTGCCAGGATAATCGAGTCGGCACGATACGTATCCTCGCCCGGACGGCCGTCGGTGCCAAGAAGCAGCACGTAGAACGGATCCTTTGCCTCATCGGTGTCAACCAGAACCCGACGCAGATTGTCGGTAATGACATTAGAATCGCCGAGCTTGCCCATAATGGTGGCAAACCACAGGCCGGCAGCGGTAGTGGCACTCAGCAGCACGCCAAGCACGACAATGAGCGCGACGTGACGAATCGTGTGGCTACGACGACGTTGGCGAGCGCGCTCGGAATAGCGAGCCACGTTATCGCGACTGTAGATCTTGGCCTGCGCACCAGTTGAGGGTCTTCGGGTGGCGGTATCCGCGAGGGGCTTTTTATTAAACATAGGCAACCTGTATTAGTAGATGACGGGATCGGGGACGGTAGCATGCTCGACATGCGCGCCGAGCGCCTGCAGCTTTTCGACAAACTGCTCGTAGCCGCGCTTGATGTGATGAATGGCCGAAACCTCGGTCGTCCCGTCGGCGATCAAGCCCGCTACGACGAGGGCCGCTCCGCCACGCAGATCGGGCGAGGTAACCTGTGCACCCGAGAAGCCCTTGACGCCATGAATCATGGCGTGATGGCTCTCGATACGAATGTCGGCACCCATGCGCACCAGCTCAGAGGCAAACATAAAGCGATTCTCGAAGATGTTTTCGGTAATAACGGAACTGCCATCGGCAAGGGCGGAGAGTACCATAATCTGCGCCTGCATGTCGGTCGGGAAACCGGGGAACGGAAGCGTCTGGATATCGACCGGCTTGATACGCTCGGCACGGTTCACATGGACGCCGTCGTCGGTACGCTCGCAGTCGATACCCATGAGCTCCATCTTCTTGAGCACCATGCCCAAGTGAATGGGGCAAAAGCCCATGACATCGACACCGCGATCGTCGGCCATCAACGCACCGGCAACGATAAAGGTACCGGCCTCGATGCGGTCGCCCACTACGCGATGGGTAACAGGATGCAGTTCTTCCACGCCCTCGATGGTCACGACGGGCGTACCCGCGCCGACAATCTTGGCGCCCATCTCGTTGAGCATGTTGGCGAGATCGACGATCTCGGGCTCGCGGGCGGCATTGTCGATAACCGTGGTGCCCTGCGCGCGCACGGATGCCATGATGAGGTTCTCGGTCGCACCGACGCTGGCGAACTCGAGCGTGACGGTGGTACCGCGCAGACCTTGGGGCGCATTAGCGTTGATGTAGCCGTGGGCGGTATCGAACTCAACGCCCAGGGCCTCAAGACCAAGAATGTGCATATCGATCTTGCGAGCACCCAGGTTGCAGCCGCCCGGCATGGCGATCTTGGCGCGATGGAAGCGACCCAGCAGGGGTCCCATCACGGCGGTGGAAGCACGCATCTTGGCAACGAGCTCGTAGGGGGCCTCCCAAGAATCGACCTGAGAGGTATCAATCTCGAGCGTGTGCTCGTCAAGGACATCGATTGTGGCGCCCATACCCTTGAGCACCTTGCCCATCACGTGGACATCGGAAATATCGGGCACGTTCTGCAGCGTCGTCTTGCCCGGCGCCAGAAGCGTTGCCGCCATGAGTTTGAGCGCGGAGTTCTTGGCGCCCGAAACGGGCACAGAGCCTCCGATGGCGTGGCCACCCTCAACGCGGATAATATCCAAGGTCTACCCTTTCAAAAAGCATGCCCGGGATGGCTGGGCCATCCCGGGCATGATGTGTTCGCAAATGGTCGAACGCTAAATCGTTTGACTATTGGGCAAGCTTGAGCTTACACCATGCGATTTCATTATAGAGGTAGGCGCGGCGTGCATCATCCTCCGACAAATTACCCAGCTTCTCTTCAAAACCTTGAATATCAGCTTTAAGCTTGTCGGCATCGACGGTCGCCAAATCGCAAGCGCGCTCGGCGAGAACGGTCACGACATCGTCCGCAACCTGGGCATAGCCGCCGGCCACGGCAAACGTGTGGTCGACAGTGCCCATGGCCTTATCGGAAACGCGAACGTAACCGCGGTCGATCGTGCAGATCTCGCTGGAGTGAGCAGGCAGAACGCCAAACTCGCCATCCGTGGACGGAATCGACACAAACGCAGCGTCGCCCTCATAGGCGCAGCTCACGGGGCACACGATGCGGATACGCATAACCTACTTCTCCCCCATCTTGCGGGCGCGCTCGCGCACGTCCTCAATCGTGGAAGCATAGCGGAAAGCCTGCTCGGGCAGGTCATCGGCCTTGCCGTCGACAATCTCGGCGAAGGAGCGGACGGTATCCTCGACGCGGACGTAGACACCGGGGTTGCCGGTGAACTTCTCGGCGACGTGGAAGGACTGCGAGAGGAACTGCTGGATCTTACGGGCACGGTTGACCGTAAGGCGCTGCTCCTCGGACAGCTCGTCCATACCCAGAATGGCGATGATGTCCTGAAGGTCGGAGTACTCCTGCAGGAGCTCCTGGACCTTGACGGCGACACGGTAGTGCTCCTCGCCGACGATCGAGGGATCGAGAGCGTCGGAGGAAGACGCGAGCGGGTCGATAGCCGGGAACAGGCCGAGCGACGAAATACTACGCGAAAGAACCGTGGTGGCATCGAGGTGCGTAAACGTCGTGGCAGGCGCCGGGTCGGTCAGGTCGTCTGCGGGGACGTAGACAGCCTGGACGGAGGTAATGGAGCCCGTCTTGGTCGAGGTAATGCGCTCCTGGAGGTCGCCCATCTCGGTTGCCAGCGTGGGCTGGTAACCAACGGCGGACGGCATACGGCCCAGCAGTGCGGAAACCTCGGAACCTGCCTGGGAGAAGCGGAAGATGTTGTCAATGAACAGCAGGACGTCCTGGCCACGATCACGGAAATACTCAGCGGTGGTAAGGCCGGCCAGACCGATGCGCAGACGCGCTCCGGGCGGCTCGTTCATCTGACCATAGACCAAGCAGGTCTTGTCGATAACGCCAGACTCGCTCATCTCGAGGAACAGGTCGGTGCCCTCGCGGGTACGCTCGCCGACGCCGGTGAACACCGAGGTGCCGCCGTGCTCCTGGGCGAGGTTGTTGATGAGCTCCTGAATCAGAACGGTCTTGCCGACGCCGGCGCCGCCGAACAGGCCTGTCTTGCCGCCACGGATGTAGGGCTCGAGCAGGTCGACGGCCTTGATGCCGGTCTCGAAGATCTCGGTCTTGGTGGTGAGCTCGTCGAAACGGGGCGCTGCATGGTGGATGGGGTAGAACTCCTCCACCTCGGGCATGGGCTTGCCGTCGACGGGCTTGCCCATGACATTCCAAATGCGGCCGAGCGTCTTGGGGCCGACCGGCATCTTCATGGGCTCACCGGTATCGGTGGCGATGAGGCCGCGCTGCAGGCCGTCGGTCGAGGACATGGCGACCGTGCGGACGACGCCGCCCGGAAGCTGGCTCTCGACCTCGAGGATCGTGCTCAGATGACCGATCGGGGTCTCGGCCTCGACCGTGAGCGCGTTGTAGATCGGGGGCACCGCGCCGTCAAACTTGACGTCGACGACAGGGCCGATGATACGAACGATGCGACCATCACCGGCAGTCGTCTTCTTGGTGGCTTCCTCGACCGCAAGCTTTACGGTGTTATTAGCCATTACTGTTCCTCCAATGCTGAGGCTCCGCCGACGATCTCGTTAATCTCGGTCGTGATCGAAGCCTGACGCACGCGACTATACGTGCGGGTAAGGGTCGAGATGATCGCGGTGGCGTTTTCCGTCGCGGAGTGCATGGCCTTGCGGCGTGCACCCTGCTCGGCAGCCGCCGAATCGATCAGGGCCTGGTAGATGACCGTCAGGATATACGACGGTACAAGCTTGCCGAGAACATGCTCGGGAGAGGGCACGAACTCGAACGTGGACGAGATGCGCTTAGGGGCGTCGGTCTCGTTCTTACGCGGACCGTGGGCCATAGCGATCATCTCGGGATCGAGCGGCAGCAAGTGCTCGACGCGAAGCTCCTGATCCACGCGGTTCTTGGCGTGGTGGTAGACAAGCTCGACACGGTCAAGCTCACCGGCACGATACGCATCGCAGATATGAGAGGAAATCATGCGAGCCTGATTGAAATCGGGCTCGGAGGAATTGCCCTCAAAGTGCATGATGACGTTCGCGCGGTCGCGGAAATACGTGGCCGGCTTGCGTCCGCACGCAATGATCTCGCACTCGATGCTATTGTTCGCCCAAGAAGCGGCGAGCTTTTCGGCCGTGCGCTCCACCGTCGTATTGAAACCGCCGGCAAGGCCGCGGTCCGAAGCAATGACGACAATCAGGCCGCGCTTTACCGTCTCATGCCTCTGCAGCATGGGGTCGGTACCCGAGCAGGAGGCGTCGCCGGCAACCGTCAACATGACGTCGGTCAGCGCCTCCTTATAGGGCTCGGCCTGCTTGGAGCGATCGAGGGCACGACGAATCTTGGCCGTAGAGACCATTTCCATCGTGCGCGTGATCTGCTTGGTCGTGGTAACCGAGGAGATTCGCTTCTTAATGTCGCGAAGGTTGGCCATAGGGCTTAGTTCTCCTCTGATCCAGTCGTATCGGCATGGTGCTTTGCCATGAACTGCTGCTTAAAGTCGCCGATGACGCGCAGGAGCTCAGCCTTGGTGTCATCGTCGATCTTCTTGGCGCGAACCTTGTCGAGCAACGAGCCAAAACCGTTGTCCATGTACTCGATGAGCTCGGCACGGAAGGGAAGCACGTCGGCGATCTCGAGATCGTCGAGGAAGCCCTCGTTGCCGGCAAACAGCGTAACGATCTGCTCGGAAACCTCAAACGGCTTGTAGCGCGGCTGCTTAAGGAGCTCGGTCATGCGAGCGCCGTGGGTAAGCTGCTTCTGCGTAGCCTCGTCAAGGTCGGAGCCGAACTGCGTAAAGCCGGCGAGCTCCTGGTACGAAGCGAGGTCCAGACGGAGGTTGCCGGCGACCTGCTTCATGGCCTTGGTCTGCGCGTCGCCACCGACGCGGGACACGGAGATGCCCACGTCGACTGCCGGGCGCTGGCCCTGGAAGAAGAGCTCGGACTGCAGGTAAATCTGACCATCGGTAATGGAAATGACGTTTGTCGGAATGTAGGCCGAAACGTCGCCATCCTGGGTCTCGATAATCGGCAGGGCCGTCATGGAGCCGTAACCGTTCTTCTTGGACATCTTGACGGCACGCTCGAGCAGACGAGAGTGCAGGTAGAAGATGTCGCCAGGATAGGCCTCGCGTCCGGGCGGACGATGCAGCGTCAGCGACATCTGACGGTAAGCCACGGCCTGCTTGGACAGGTCATCGTAGATGACAAGCACGTGACCGCCGGGGTTGGTCTCGCTGGCGGGCTTACCGTCCTCGCCGTTGTACATGAAGAACTCGCCGATAGCGGCACCGGCCATAGGCGCGATGTACTGCATAGGGGCAGAATCAGCAGCGGTTGCCGAAACGATGATGGTGTAGTCGAGCGCACCGTGCTGAGCGAGGGTCTCGCGGATGTTAGCAACCGTGGAGGCCTTCTGGCCGATGGCGACATAGATGCAGACCATGCCCTTGCCGCGCTGATTGAGGATAGCGTCGATGGCAATGGCGGTCTTACCGGTCTTACGGTCGCCGATGATAAGCTCGCGCTGGCCGCGGCCGATAGGCACCATGGAGTCGATAGCCAATAGGCCGGTCTGGACCGGCTCGCACACCGGGGTACGGTCGATGACGCCGGGGGCCTTGAACTCGATGGGACGACGGTGCGTGGCGACAATGTCACCCAAACCGTCGATGGGCTGGCCGAGCGGATTGACGACGCGGCCGAGCATTGCACGGCTCACGGGAATATCCATAATGCGGCCAGTGGTGCGGCACTCGTCGCCTTCCTTGATGGAGTCGACGGCACCAAACAGAACGGCGCCGACCTCGTCACGGTCAAGGTTCTGGGCGAGGCCGAATACGGTCTCACCGGTATCGGAGCTCTTGAACTCCAGAAGCTCGCCTGCCATGGCACTCTTGAGGCCGGAGACGCGCGCGATGCCGTCGCCTACCTCGTCGACCGTTGAAACCTCATGCGTATCGACCGTCGCGGAGAGGCTCGTGAGCTGCTCCTGCAGTTTCTTGGCGATATCCTGGGCATTGAGGGTTTCGGACATTAGGCTTCACCTCCGTACGAATTAGCAGAGTTTGCGAGGGTCTCCTGCGCGATGCGCAGCTGCGTCTTGACGGAGATGTCACGACGCTCGCCGCGGGCCTCGAGCACCAGGCCGCCCACGATAGACGGGTCGACCTGCTCGATAAGGAATACCTTGCGGCCGAAGTCCTGCTCGCATTTCTTAGTGATGGTTTGACGCAGCTCGTCGTCGAGCGGGATCGCCGTGGTGACGGTCACGCCCACTACATCCTCGTCTTCCTCGGCAACATACTTAAAGGCAGCTGCCACCTTGGGAAGAAGGTCGAGCTGGTCGCGCTTGGACATGGTGTCGAGCACGGCGATGATCTCGGGGCTGGCAGAAGCCAAGCGCTCGACCATCTCGAGGTCCTCGAACACATGGTTCTCGGCCTTGGCGGCTTCCAAAAGGGAACGCGCGTAGGTCTCGAGCACCTTGTCCTGATAGCGGCTAGTCGGCATTCAGGCTACCTGCTTCCTGGATGTAGCGCTCGATGAGCTTCTTCTGCTCGGCATCGTCCTCGAGTGCCTCGCCCACGATCTTGGTGGCGACGGCAACGGACAGGTCGGCGATGGAGCTCGCGGCACCGGCGTAGATGGACTTGCGCTCGTCCTCGACGGTCGTATGAGCCTTGGCGATGATCTCCTCGGCCTCCTTGTGAGTAGCCTCGATGATACGGGCGCGCTCGGACTCGGCGTCCTTACGGGCCTCGAGAACGATGTCGGCAGCCTGACGACGGGCGTCGGTGACGATCGAGTCGGACTCAGCGCGCTTGGCGATAGCCTCCTGCTTGGTCTTCTCGGCCTCGTCGAGGCTCTCCTCGATCTTCTTGCCGCGCTCCTCCATGGTTTTCATGATGCCCGGCAGGGCGACCTTGGCCAGCACGATCCAGATGATCAGGAAGGCGATAAGTGCCGGGATGAACTCCGCCATCTTAGGGATGAGGATGTCCGCACCGGCAGCGCCGTCCTCGGCGAACGCGGAAACCGGCATGAGCAGCGCGGCCGCGGACGCGGAGAGTGCGATCGCGCTCTTCTGGGATGAAAGATTCATACTTGACGCTCCGTGCTATTTAACGATCAGCGCGACAACGAAGCCGATCAGAGCCAGAGCCTCGCCGAAGGCGGAGCCCATGATGAAGACGGTGAACACGCGGCCCTGGACCTCAGGCTGACGGGCCATAGCACCCGTAGCACCCAGAGCAGACAGGCCGATAGCAAGACCAGCGCCGATAACACCGAGACCGTAACCGATAACTCCCACGATTCCTCCTTTGTCGTGCGTGTCTTATTTCACGCAGGATAACCTTATTTATAACTGCCGGGCTCCATGGGTACGGGCACCAGCGGTTTAACGAATTGCCTTACCTTTAAGGCGCGAACGGAAGACTACTCCTCCTCCGCAACCTCCTCTGCCTCGGAGACATACACGGCGGTAAGGACCGTGAAGACATAAGCCTGGATGGCGCCGACTACAAGCTCGATCGCATAGATCAGGATGAGGATGGCAAGCCAGGCCAGCGAAGGCAGGGCGCCGACGGCGTGAGCCGCGGAAACCTGCTGAAGCAGCGGCTGCATGAACATGCTCGCCATGATGGCGAACGAGCCCATGACCACGTGTCCTGCGAACATGTTGCAGAACAGACGGACGGCAAGCGTGATGAGGCGCAGGAAGGTCGAGAAAAGCTCGACGACCCACACAAGCACGTTCATCGGGAAGCTCACGCCCTGCGGGGCGAGGCTCTTGATGTAGCCGATCACGCCGTGAGCCTTGCATCCGTAGTAGATGAAGTACACGAAGGCGAAGATGGCGAGCGCGGCGGTGGAGCCGATTGCGCCGGTGCCGGGCTTCATTCCCGGAATCAGGCCAATCATGTTATTGATCAGGATGAACAGGAAAAGCGAGCACAGGAACGGGAAGTGCTTCTTCCAGTTCTCACCCACGACGCCCTTGCCGATATCGTTCTCGACGTACTCGATGATGTACTCGAAACCGTTGACGAAGAAGCCCTTGGGAACCAGGGTCTGCTTCTTCTTGAACACGGCCAGGACGATCAGGAGCACGATCGTGGAGACGATCAGCCAAAACGAGTACTGCGTGATGCCGCAGCTCAGATCGCCCACGACAGGGGTGGAGCTGAACTCGCTGACCAGATGATTAATCTCATCAGGCAGCTTTTCAAAAATTTCCACGACTTACCTTTCG
Source organism: Collinsella sp. (assembly GCA_036550475.1). GTDB lineage: Bacteria > Actinomycetota > Coriobacteriia > Coriobacteriales > Coriobacteriaceae > Collinsella. Next base: position 12,332 of record JAXKGH010000114.1, read on the forward strand.
ACCTCATGAGGATCTCGCAGCACCTTGGCGACGCGAACCGCGCAGGCGGCCATAAAGGCCACGAAGCCGATCGCCTCGCCCAGGAGGAACATGCGAAACGCCTCTCCGAACAACGCAAACACAACCAAGGTAAAGACGAGCAGGGCGATTGCCGAGACCGCCAGGCTCACCATACCCTTGAGCATGTCCGCATTCTGTTTATCGTCAAGAACCGGCTTGAGCGTAAAAACAAAGGGAAGAAAGGCGACCGCGCCCGCGATGGCGCCTGCAACGATAGCGAGCAGATCGGCTATCTGAAACACTGGCGTCCTCACTTTCTTTTTTTAACGCTTCCCAGAACAGTTCCCGCCAAACATTGGTGACTATTGTACGAGCCAATCGCTAAAGTACAACCGAAAAAGCATCGGTTAATACGCACCTGTTCGTTTTCTTAAGACCTTCTTTATGCCGCAGGTAGGTAATACGTTTTTCTCGAACCCCTCTGGGCTAAACGTCCGTTAACAGGAGTGCGCGCGGTCGCCTTTTGTTCGACCGCGCGCACCGTTTCTTCGTATTTGCAGCCGCGGCCGTCTTAGCCCAGCGACTAGAGCGTGCCGAAGATGCGGTCGCCGGCGTCGCCGAGGCCGGGAACGATGTAGGCGGCCTCGTTGAGATGGTCGTCGATAGCGCAGGTATAGATATGCACGTCGGGATCCTTCTCGGTCAGTGACTTGAGGCCCTCGGGGGCCGCGACGATGCACAGCATGCGAATGTCCTTGACGCCGCGCTCGCGCAGATAGCTGATGGCCATCTCGGCCGAGCCGCCCGTGGCGAGCATAGGGTCGACGACCAGACAGATACGCTGGTCGATATCCTTGGGCATCTTGCAGTAATACTCGTGAGGTTCATGGGTAACCTCGTCGCGCTCCATGCCGATGTGGCCCACGCGAGCGGAGGGCACCAGGTCGAGGATACCGTCGACCATGCCAAGGCCCGCACGCAGGATGGGCACGATGGCGAGTTTCTTGCCGGCAAGCTGTTTGAACGTGGCAGTAGTGATGGGGGTCTCGACCTCGACGTCTTCCATAGGCAGGTCGCGCATGGCCTCGTAGCCGTCAAAAAGCGCGAGTTCGCGCACGAGCTGACGGAACTGGTTGGTGCCGGTGTTTTTGTCGCGCAGGATCGACAGCTTGTGCTGGACGAGCGGATGATCGACAAGCGTCACACGGGACGCATCGTAGGTGACGGTCATGGGTTGATTGCCCCTTTCGTTGCAGCCGCAAAACGGCCTTGCTGACAAGGCGCGCAGCAATGTTGCCGCCGCACGCCATGCATAAGTTTAGCGGTTTGTTGTATCGAGCAGCCCATCGCAGCCCTACTGTGCGGTACTGAGCGAGCGCTTGACTGCATCACGCCAGCCCGCAAGGTTTTGCTCGCGACGCTCGGCGGACATATGGGAAAGGAAGGTCCTAACGATCTGGGCATTTTGCTCCAGCTCTTCAAGGTCTTCCCAATAGCCGACGGCAAGACCCGCCAAGTACGCGGCACCGATTGCCGTGGTCTCCACCGTCTCGCATTGCAGCACGGGGATATCCAGCAGGTCGGCCTGGAATTGCATGATGAACTCGTTGCGCGAGGCACCGCCATCGACAGACAGGCGCTCAATCGAAAGCCCCACGTCCTGCTCCATGGCGCGCAGCACGTCGTAGCTCTGATATGCCATGGATTCGCAGGCGGCACGTACGATGGTCGCACGGCTCGAGGCGCCGGTCAGACCGCACACGATACCGCGGGCATGCGGGTCCCACCAGGGAGCACCCAAACCTGCAAAGGCGGGAACGAAGTAGCAGCCCTCGTTGTCGCTAATCGAAGCGGCGAGTTGTGCCGACTCGCTCACACTCGAGATGATGCCCATGTTGTTGCGAAGCCAGTTCATCGTTGAACCGGCGGCAAAAATAGAGCCCTCGAGCGCATAGCTGACTTTGCCGTCCGCAGCGATACCGATGGTGGAGACCAGGCCATTCTTGGATTCGACGATCTCGTCACCGGTGTTCATGAGCATAAAGCAGCCCGTGCCATAGGTGTTTTTGGTCTGGCCGGGATAGAAGCAGCAGTGGCCGAACAGCGATGCCTGCTGGTCGCCCGCCACGCCCATGATGGGCGGCATGTTGGTCATGATGTCGCTCGCGACGCGGCCGTAGTCGCCCGAGCTCCAGCGAACCTCGGGCATCATGGAACGTGGAACGTCAAAGAGCGCCAGCAGGTCGTCGTCCCAATCGAGCGTATGGATATTAAAGAGTGCCGTGCGGCTGGCATTGGTGTAGTCGGTGGCAAAGACCTGGCCGCCGGTGAGGTTGTAGATGAGCCAAGTGTCGATGGTGCCAAACATGAGGTCGCCCGCCGCCGCGCTCTCGCGTGCGCCGTCGACGTTGTCGAGAATCCACTGCACCTTGGAGGCCGAGAAATACGGGTCAAGCGTAAGTCCCGTGCGGGAGCGCACCAGCTCCTCGCAACCCTGTTCAACCAACGCGTCGATCGCCGGCGCGGTACGACGGCACTGCCATACGATGGCGTTATAGATGGGCTGGCCGCTCACGCGGTCCCAGACCACCGTGGTCTCGCGCTGGTTGGAGATGCCGATGGCGGCGATGCGATCGGAATGGATGCCGCTCTTAAACTGAACCTCCATCATCACGCCGATCTGGCTGGCAAGCACCTCCGTGGGATCCTGCTCCACCCAGCCGGGGCGCGGGAAGCTGGTTTTGACGCTACGACGCGCCTGGGCAACGATGCAGCCGTATTCGTCGACAATGGCCGCGAGTACCGAGGTAGTGCCGCAGTCGAGCGCCATGATGTAGGAACCGCCAAAGTTAAACGAGGCATCTTCCATGCCCAGGCTGCCCAGATTCAACGACATCGCTTACACCCTTCTATTGCATCGGGTCGGACAGGACCCGCTCGATCTCTGATGCGGGAAGTGCGCCTTGGCGCAGGATCTGGAGCCCGCCGTGCTGGAACGACACGATGGTCGAGGCGTAGCGACACGGGGTCTCACCGGCGTCGACGGCAACATCGACCCCCTCCAGGATGCGGCCCTCGACGGCGGCAAAGCTTGCCGGCGAAGGCGCGCCGTGCGTGTTGGCGCTCGTGCAGGCAAGGGGACTGCCGCAGGCGCGGATGAGCGCTTGGACCACGGGAGAGGCCGAAGCGCGCAGGGCCACGGTGTCGTCGGCAGCGCGCATAAAGGTCGGCACGCAGGGGGCTGCCTTGACCACGATAGTCAGGGCTCCCGGCCAGCATCGTCGCGCGAGTACGCGGGCATCTTCCGGGATATCCACGCCATAGCGGTCGAGTGCTTCGACGCCATCGACCAGCCAAGCGACGGTTTGCGTGAGCTCACGTTGCTTGAGAGTGAAGATACGGCGATAGCCGGTGCCGAGCGCAGGAACTGCGGCGCCATTGACGGCAGCCTGCGGATCGCGCGGCCACGATGGGAATTCGCTTGTATCTTGGGGCACGGCGCCCGAGAAGGCGTTGACTGCCACGGCGACACCGTAGACGGTCTCGGTCGGAATCAAGGCCAGGCCGCCGCGGCCGAGCACCTCGGCCGCGCGCTCGACGGCAAGCCGATGCGGCTCACGCGCTCCCTCGAATACCCGATAGACCGTCTGCATGTGTATGCCAGCCCCTTACGCTCTGGTGCAAGTTTGTTTACTGAGGGGCATTCTCGCACGAAACGTTCAACCTATTTGCCCAGAGCGCATGTTGGTTTGGTGAGCGGCTCTTGTAGTCGGTGAAAGTGAGGGGGTTAATTGAAGATTTTTAGCGCGCAAGCGTAACGGTACGATCGGGAAACTCGATGCTTGCAACCAGTTTTCCGCCGAGGCTCTCTGCGTACCTGCTCAGCGTGTCAAGCCTCATCGAACCCAATTCCCCACGCTCGAGCTCGGATACGCGTTTTTGAGAAACGCCCATCGATTGGGCGACCGACGCCTGTGTTAGATCTTTTAGCCTGCGAATCTGAGCAAGCTTATAGGCTTCGATACGATCGCGAGTCCTCTCCTGCTCGGCGGTAATGGAGTCGCGTGTTATCCCGCGAGATTCCATATACTCATGCAGTTCCATCTCGATCGAGCCTCCTTACGTGGCGAC
>JAXKGH010000115.1:0-5509 GCA_036550475.1 Collinsella sp.
AGCCACCGTATGCTGCCAGGAAGATTGCACAGGTGAGGCCCACGGTGCCGCCGATGCTCATATTTCCGAAAATGCTCACCAGCTCGATGATCACCTTAAGTGCCACAAAGGAGTGCGCCAGGCCCACTGCCAGCGGGAACAGGAAGAATACCGCTTGCTGCGCCATCACCGAATGGCGGATCTGGCGGTCGTCGCAGCCGATCTGTGCCAGCACACGATAGCTGCGGCTGCCGTCGGCCACATTGGAGAGCTGCTGGATCGACAGTATCGCCGCGCATGCAACGACCAATACAAAGCCGATGTAGATGGCTAGGTAGCTAATAAGACCGTTCATTTGCGCTGCTTGCGTGTACATCTCGGAGCGTGTGATGAAGGTTCCCCACACCCCCGGCTCTTTGCCGTCAACGAGCAGATTGTCGAGCAAAGTGTATTTAATGCTCTCGTCTGCCTCGGTCGTATCCATCCCCTGTTTGTAGTTAACGAGCAGGCTACTGGAATACGGCTGCAGATTAAGTTGGGACAACAGTTCGTCGGCAACGACAACGGTACCCGGATTACTGCCCATCGCCGAGTTGGCGATGGCCGCCGTATCTTCGTCCGACTTATCGGTTGCGGGCTTGAGCGTATGCCCGCCCAAGGTAAGGGCATGGCCGCCAGCCATATACTTGGTGTACAGCTCGAACAGCTCGCCGCCCATATCACACGTGAGCAGATACTGGTCGCGGCCAATGCTCACCGGCTCCTCGCCCATCATCTGACGCAGTTTGTTGTACTGGCTCGCCGGCGTCACAAACAGACCCATCGTATCGGCATTGCTACCCCCGAACGCCTTGGGAAGCTTTTCGCCCATGGTCTTGCACATCTCACTTGGGGTCACCGAAGGATTCGAGCCGCCAAATGGGTAACTCAGATACGAATCGATCTGCACATGCTCACCGGCAACATCGGCGATATCGACCTTCTTGCCGGTCTCGTCGTTGTTGTCCGCCGACTTGCCCTTGCCGTGCCATGCAGGGTACAAATCGACCGTTGTATCGGCCAACACCATGCGATCGGCCTCAGACGGATTGACATACCCTTTGTACCCTTTGTAGTAGTCGAGCGTATCGGGCGTGTAATAGACATACGTCTGAGACACGTCAACAGGGTTATAGCGCTCCAGGTTTTCATTCATCACGTTGGCAATTGACATACCGCACGTCACCGAGGTGATGGCCAAAAACAGGAGCATCGCGATGACGCCCATCGAAAAGCACACCGTATTAACCTTCGCCGCAAGCTGGCGCACGGTAAACATGTTGAGGCCGCGCCAATACACGCCGCGCAGGCTCTGCAGCAGCTTGATGAGCATGCCCGAGAGTCCCCAGAACAGGGCAAAGGTGCCCACGGTAACCATAGCGGTCGTAATACCAAACTGGTTCATGGCCTCTTGCAGCTTGCTGTCCGTCGCGGTTAGCGGGAACCCATCACGTAGCAGACGGTAATAGGCCACGCCCACCAGCACCGCGCCCACGACAAAGATGGCAATCGCTATCCAGGGGTTGCGTGTCTTGATGCTCTCGTTGCGACGCTCGGCACCCATAAGCTCGATGAGTTTGGTGCGACGCACGGCGCGAAGGTTCAGCAGCAGCGTGAGCACAAACATTACGAGCATGCAGACAAGGGTCAGATTGAACGCATGCATCGAGAAAAAGAAGTGGAAATTGGCGATCTGTGTCTTAAAGAGCGAGGCCGTAAAGAACGTCATGAGCTGGGAGAGTCCCACACCCAGCACAATGCCGGCGACAAAGGCCACCACCGAGACAATCACCGTCTCGAGCGCCATGATAGTGGCGACGCGCCCGCGCCCCATGCCGAGCACCTGGTACAGGCCAAACTCCTTCTTGCGGCGTTTCATGATGAAGTTATTGGCATACACCATTAAAAAGGCCATGACACCGGCCAAAAAGTACGTCAGGTCGCCGAGCATGCTGCCCATAACCTGCGCCAAGCCCTCTTCATCGATTCCGGCGATGTCGACCTGCATCGAGATGGTGTTAAAAGCATAGAAGACCGTGACGCCCAGGGTGAGCGTCAAAAGGTAGACGAGGTAGTCGCGGTCGGCGCGGCGGACGTTGCCCCAAGCGAGTTTACAGAGCATCGGAGCCCTCACCGCCCATCATGGCAACGACCTCCATAATGCGGTCGAAGAACTCTCGGCGGTCGGTGTCGCCGCGGCGCAGCTCGGTGAAGATCTTGCCGTCGCGAATGAACAGCACACGGCTCGTGTAGCTGGCGGCAAAGCTGTCGTGCGTGACCATGAGCACGGTGGCGCGTAGGCGGCGGTTAAGGGCCTCCAGGCTCTCGAGCAGCAGGCGAGCGCTCTTGGAATCGAGGGCGCCGGTGGGCTCGTCGGCCATGATCATGGTGGGGTCGGTAACGAGCGCGCGAGCCGCGGCAACGCGCTGCTGCTGACCGCCGGACATCTGGTAGGGATACTTGTCGAGCACCTGACTGATAGACAGGCGCGCTGCCACATCCTGCACGCGGGTCGAGATCTCTGCCGAGTTTGTGCGGGCGATGGTGAGCGGCAGAGCGATGTTCTCGCGTGCCGTGAGCGTATCGAGCAGGTTGGAGTCCTGGAAGATAAAGCCCAGCTCCTCGCGGCGGAACTGCGAGAGCTTGGCCTGCTTCATGCGCGTCACGTCCTGCCCGTTGATGCGGATCGTGCCACTTGTGGCGCTATCGATGGTCGACACGCAGTTGAGCAACGTCGACTTGCCCGAGCCCGAAGCGCCCATGATGCCAACGAACTCGCCGCGGTTGACGGTAAAGCTGACGTCGTTGAGCGCGCGGGTCACGTTGCCCAACGCGCCGTATACCTTTTCGAGATGCGCGACCTCCAGTACCGGGGTCGCCATGTGCGTGGTTTGCATACCGAGTCCTTTCTTGCGATTAGTCTACGGCATCTATAGTCGCAAGAAGACGAGTCGGCTACCATCGATATGGCTTACGCTTGTCTTACCGTTGTGTAAGGTACGGGTAGCCAGCCTGCCACGTGTTGATATTGAGAGAGGACTCCTGTTGAAGACTGTTCATGTTGCCGCTGGGATCATTCGCAAGGAAGGATCTGATGAGCTGCTTGCCGTGCAGCGCGGCTATGGCGACATGCAGGGACTTTGGGAATTCCCCGGCGGCAAGCTCATGCGCGGCGAGACGCCCGAGGACGCCGTACGCCGCGAGCTTATGGAGGAGCTGCAGGTAAAAGTCACCAACCTGCGCGATTTCTACACCGTTGAGTATGACTACCCCGATTTTCATCTCTCCATGGAGTGCTACTACTGCTCGCTCGCCGATGAATCCGATAAGCCTCAGAAGCACGACCGCCAGCTTGATATCCGCTGGATTCCGCGCACCTCGCTTGCCACGGTGGAATGGATGCCCGCAGACAAGGGGCTCATCGATGCCCTAATTGAGTTGAAGGAAGACCGGCTTGAGGCCAACGGCGTTGCCAGCGACGCCGAGGCCACCGCGACCGACGAGCCCGCCACCAAGCCCAAGCGCGCACCTAAGCGCCGCAGCAAAAAGCGTCCAAAGCCCGGTCTGTTGGACGGCATCGACACCTCGGACCTTTCCGCCGACGAGCGTGAACTCGTGCGCCGTCGCGCCGCTATAAAAAAGTCCATGAAGGGCAACAAGCGTGCAAACACCAAGTCCGAGCTGCTCGTTCGCCAGCGCTTGCGCGCAGCGGGGCTCACAGGCTATCGCCTAGAATGGAAGGTCCCCGGCAAGCCCGACATCGCCTTCCCCGGGCGCAAGATCGCCATCTTCGTCAACGGCTGCTTTTGGCACCGCTGCCCCAAATGCAACCCAAGTCAGCCCAAGCGCAATGTTGAGTTTTGGGAGGCAAAGTTCCGTCGCAACGTCGAGCGCGACCGAGCCGCCATCAACGCACTCACTCATATGGGCTGGACACCCATAACCATCTGGGAATGCGAGCTTAAAAAAGACCGCATCGACGCCACGATGGAAAAGGTCATCGAACAAGTACGCGCCGCCGCACCGCAGCGCTAGGAACGAGCCGTCCACACGCCCCACACAGGCAAGCCACATCCACGTCACAAACCTTAGAAAGCCCTTAAGCTCAAAACCTTTCAAGAGTGTTACTCGATAGCTATTACCTGCGGTTTCATCGTAACATCAAACCAGGTTAAGCCTTTCTTTAGCGCTTCTTTGCAGCAGCCGCGGCATAATGCTGCCAACGCACGGGACCTAGCAGCACACCCGTGCGCAACCTTTTGGCGGACATCGAGGAGGCCGCATAAGCATGCATTCTTCCAATGACGCAGCACAGCAGCCATCCCTAAAACATGCAGACCTTTTCTCCTTCCCCCCGACACAGAGAGACGGCCTCCTCGACTCCCCCACCACAAAAGCCAAACGCTCAACCGACCAGGAACTCAACCTGCGAGCATCCTTCGAAAAGCTCCAAGCATCCCTAGACCAGGCATTCCCCAACCAAGCCCGGGCATACTAGCCCCTCATCGACAAAGCAGCCCTCACGCACCGCTATTCCGCCCCAACGCCACAAGGGCGATCGAGCAGGACGGCTTGGGCGGGTCCCCGTACTTAGTTTCCAAAATCATTCCGCAGCGCGAAGGCCCCCGTTGCCAACGCTTCGTAGAAGCGAGGCAACGGGGGCCTTCATGCGCGAGGACGTTTTGGAAACTAAGTACGGGACCCGCCCAAACCGTCCGGTGGGATCAGAGTACCCTTGCTGTTACTCTGCTTTGCCCACGGAGTTGAGGTTGGTCATGCGGATCTTAACCAGCTCGGTGATCTCACGCATGCCCTCCTTGGCCGGCTTCTTGGGATCGAAGCAGGCGGGGTTCTCAGCCATGTAGGCCATGAAGCCCTTGGTGTAGGCCTGACGCAGCTCGGTAGCGTAGTTAACCTTGCAGATGCCGTTCTTCACAGCCTCGGCGACCTGCTCATCGGGCACACCGGAGGTGCCGTGCAGGACCAGCGGCACGTCGACGGCGTCGCGGATGGCCTTGACCACGGACTGCTCGATGTGCGGATCGCTCGTGTACACACCGTGGCTGGTGCCAACGCCAATAGCGAGGGAGGTGCAGCCGGTGCGCTCGACGAACTCCTTGGCCTCGGCCGGATCGGTGTAGGGGCTCTCGCCCTCAACCGCGGGACCGTCGTCCTCCTTGCCGCCAACCTTGCCAAGCTCGGCCTCGACGGGCACACCCATGGCGCGGCCAGCGTCGGCGACGGACTTGGTCAGGGCGATGTTGTCCTCGAAAGACTCGTGCGAACCGTCAATCATGACAGAGGTGTAGCCAGTGCGGAAAGCCTGCATGCAGCGGTCATAGCCATCGCCGTGATCGAGGTGCAGAGCGACGGGCACGGAAGCGCGCTCGGCGGCAGCCTTGACCATGCCGTAGAAGTAGTCCAGACCAGCGGTCTTGATGGTGCCCGGGGTGGTCTGCATGATGACGGGGGACTTGGTCTCCTCGGCAGC
>JAXKGH010000116.1:0-1627 GCA_036550475.1 Collinsella sp.
CATAATGTATGCGTTTCACCATGAGAGAGGGGTCTGTCATGAGCTGGAAACCGAGAAAATGCGTTATCGCCGGTCTCGTGACAACCGGTCCTGGCAGCGGCTTGTTTGCAACCGCAATGACATCGTACCGACTTTTCACTTGCATGTTCTGAAAGGCAGTTGCCATGCTATCGCAAAATCAATCGAGATACTTGGTCACAATCGGCTTTACCCTGCTCGCATTACTCTTTGCTAGCGACCTTTTGCTGAAACCGCCCAAGGAACTCGTTTCGCTTGCCATAGACTGCATTTCCGCCCTTTACTTTACGGCAACCCTAATCATCGGACTAAAGGAGAGGAAAAAAGGCGCAGTCGCCGCATCCGCCGTATGCTTGATCATAACCATTGCATCATTCTTTAGCTGACACATTGGTGATCTAGGGGCGATATCGTAGGAATACGACCGGGAGAGCCGGGACCAGATTGCCCGGGTTGCCCGGTCGGCTCGCGCGACGGCGCGGCGGTTCGACAGAAAGCTCTCCGGACTTCACGCCGTTTCTGATCGCATTGTAGACAGCCATCTCGTCTTCGCAGTCGGCGAGCACGCGGTGTGCGTCGTCGTTTTGGATGTACAGTAAATCTCGAAGGTCCTCCATGCACCAGTGTCCGAGATTTGGCCATGCGCGTCGCGCGAGCTGATAAGTGTCGATTGCGATGTTGTAGTTAAAGTCCAGATCAAAGCCGTCCCAGGCAGAACGGCATTGTTTCCCTGATTATCAACTTCATCCGGACACTTCCCGCATTCATCCGTGTGTGTACGGATGAATGCGGGGTTCGATACCCTGGCGGCCTGATCGGCAGACCGCCGGGAATTCTCACTCCTCGAAAAAAGCCGGCACTCGGTTAGTCCTGCGCATCTTGAAATCGCCAGACTCGTGGGAGACGTAGAGAATGCCGTCCATCCCGTCTCGCGATGCATATGACAGGTGAACAGAACCGCAATCCGCTCCATCATTGTCGAGAAGATCGAACGAGTTCGGGTCGCTCGTTGCGGCCAAACGACCATTCATGCAAGAGCCATCGTCATTACAGATTTGCCATTCCATGTCTTCGCCCGTAAGAATCGCCATAGACGGCCTGGTCGCGCCATCGCTGGCATACATCCCGTCTATGCCAAAACCGTTTTCAGCGCCATCGATGAACGACTGCTCGGACCTATACCTCGCAAATGATGCACTTAGCACCATTGCAAGACAAAGTGCAGAGCCAACAATCGCTATCTTTGCATAGCTCTTGCCTATCATGTCATTCACCTCCCTCGTATGTATCGAGGTATTCCTGCTTGAGCGTCTGCGAGGACGACTTGATCTTTTCCACGAGCGTGCCGGCCTCGATGAAGTAGAACGAGTTGGTGAGGTCTGCCAGGTCGTCGAGCAGATGGCTTGAGATGAGCACGCTGCGTCCCCGCTCCACCTCGCTGCGCATCGCGTCGCAGGAGGTTTTCCGCTTTCCCGGATCGAGGCCGTTCAGCGGTTCATCGAGGATGAGGTACGGGCAATCGGTCGCTATCGCCATGGCAAGCTTTACCTGCTGCTTCATTCCTGTCGAGAGTTTACGGGTCGGCTTGTCGAGATATGGGGAGATTCCG
>JAXKGH010000117.1:0-9101 GCA_036550475.1 Collinsella sp.
CACAAGCGTCTTGGGCACGCTCGCGTTGACGGCGTACATGCTCATGTGGTCGCCGTTATAGGTAGCCCAGCCGAGCGCCAGCTCCGACAGGTCGCCCGTGCCAATGACAAAACCGCCAGCCTGGTTGGCCAGATCCATCAGGATCTGCGTACGCTCGCGGGCCTGGCTGTTCTCGTAGGTCACGTCCTGCACGGCCGGATCATGCTCGATATCCTTAAAGTGCTGTTCCACGGCAGCATGGATTGAGACCTCGCGGAAGCTCACACCCAAGTCACGAGCGAGCGACTCGGCATTGGACTTAGTGCGGTGCGTCGTGCCAAAACCTGGCATGGAGACCGCCGTGATACCCGTGCGCGGCAGCCCCAGCGCATCGAAGGCACGCACGGTCACAAGCAGCGCTAGCGTGGAGTCCAAGCCGCCCGAAAGGCCGATAACCGCAGCCTTGGTACCCGTGTGGGCAAGGCGGGTCTTGAGGCCCGCAGTCTGCAGATCGAGGATCGTCTCGCAGCGCTCGGCCAAGTCGCCGTGGTCGGCCGGCACAAAGGGCGCGCGCGGGAAAACGCGGTCGATATCGCAGGCATCGCGCAGGACGGGCTCTTTGGCCAGCACGCCCTCAAATGAAAACTCAACAGTCGTGGCCTCAGGCGCATCGTCGGTGCGCGCCCACGTCGTCGAGCGACGGCGCTCGGCAACCAGGCGGTCAAGGTCAACGTCGGCGATGGCCATATCGCAGGTAAGCAGTTTGGTGGCGGCGAGCTTGGAGCCATTTTCGTAGATAAGGTTCTCGCCCGCAAAGACCATGTCGGTCGTGGACTCGCCCTCGCTCGCGTCCGCGTAGGCATAGGCGCAGTACAGGCGTGCGCTCTGGTTAGAGATGAGGCTGCGGCGGTAATCCGCCTTACCGATAATCTCGTCCGAAGCCGACGGATTGAGGATCACCGTCGCACCGGCAAGCGCCATCTCGGTCGAAGGGGGCGCCGGCACCCACAGGTCCTCGCAGACTTCAACGCCCAGCACCATATCCTCGGCACCCTCATCACAGCAGCGGTAGACAAGCCCCGAACCCAGCGGAACCGGACCCTGACCGGCAAATTCAACCCACACGGGATCCGCAGGCGACGGAGCAAACCAGCGACGCTCATAGAACTCGCCATAGTTGGGCAGATACTTCTTAGCCGTAAGACCCAAAAGCTCACCCGCACAGCACACGGCGGCGCAGTTGTAGGTGTTTTCAGCCACCGCAACGGGCAAGCCAACGGTAAAGACGATCGGCAGCTCACGGGTTTCATCGAGGATGTGCACCAGCGCTGCTTCGCAGGCATGCAGCAGCGTGCGGTTATGGAACAGATCGGCCGCGGTATAGCCGGTCAGGTTAAGCTCGGGCAGTACCAGCGCGCGAACGCCACGCCCGGCAGCATCGCGAACAGCCGCCAGCGCAACCTCGGCATTGCCCTCGACATCGGCCACGCGAATCCGCGGCGAGGCCGCCGCCACACGCAAAAAGCCATCAGACTGAGAAAGGTGAAGATTCATAAGAATGCTCCCGTGCGTAAACGCTATTCAACACAATTAGCAAGCCCTATTGTAGTTCAACCGCCGGGTGGAACCGCATCCCACCAACTTGGTGAGCAATTGATGAGTTGATGGTATCTGTTAAATGTCACGTACGATTCACATCTGGTGGGTACCCTGATGGCTACACGAAACGAAGCAGATTTACACCGGGAGGACCCCGTATGACAACCAAGTACACCGACGCGCCGCGCACGCGCGTCATGACGCCGGCATCGCTCAACAACGGCGTACACGAGAACCATTCCATTGGACAGACCATGGCCATCGCGCCCAAAAAGGGCCTGTTCGACGACATTTCCATTCCCCAGATCATCGCCGGCGCCGCAGCTGCCGCCACGAGCGTGGCGCTTGCTTCAAAGATCGGCATTGCCGGCTCGGTGATTGGTGCCGCTGTGAGCTCAGTCATCACTGTTGTGTCCTCGCAGGTCTATCGCCACTTTATCTCCGCCAGCGCCGAAGCAATCAAGGGCACGCATGCCGCTGTCGACTACCCTGCCGGCGCCTACGAGCCCGTTGAGCCCGATGTCGAGGAGCACCTGGGCGGCGCCGCGACTACGCAGGAGATGCGCCAGATTGCGGGGTGCGCGACCACGGCGCGCGTTGCCCCCGACAGCTTGCGCGCCAAGGCGGCGGCAGAGCGCAGCCAGACGCAAAAGAAGGTCATCGTCATCTCGATCGCCATCGCCATCGTCGCGGTCATTGCCTGTGCCGGCGCCATCCTTATCACCACTGCCGGTGAGGGTCTGGGCGAGCGCCCCGAGCCAATCCTGTCGTCGCGCACGACCGAGAGCGATGCAAATGGCAACACTCAGCCGCAGGATCAGCAGGCACAGACGGACGACACGCAAGACAGTCCTACCTCTGCCAATTCGTCCTCGAACACCCAAAACCAATCGCAGGGCACCGATTCCTCTATGGCCAACAGTGGCACGCCGTCCGGCACGACCGACTCAAGCCAAACGACTGACGGTTCACAGCCGAACACGGGAGGCCAGACGAGCGACACCACGTCGGGAACGGGCACGGCAGACAGTAACAACACCAACAGCTCGAGCGGAACCGCTTCCGGCACGGCATCTGACAACTCGAGCCAAGGCACGGCATCGGGCAACTAAGCACGTTTGCCTCTCATAGATAACCGACCTGTACAACGGGCGCGAATCGAAAGCGGTTCGCGCCCGTTTGCCTTGGGTGCCGCCATGGCGAACGCCATGCGATGGTAAGATGCTTTACATGTGTAAAGAGGAGATTTGCCATGAGCAAGACAATAATTAGGCCCACGCTTTCGCTGGGCAACCACATCTATCTGTATCGCCTGCTGCGCGATGCGATTGGATGTGGCAAGCAAACGTTTATGACGCAGGTCGAGGAGGCGCTCGCCGCTGGCGACATGACCGCTTATGACCTGGGCTTCGAGTCCACGCGCGAGTTGCTCGAGGAACTCGACGACTGCATTAAGCTGACCGTCTTTAAAGGCGGCCGCCTGTATGCCACGGTCATCGCCAACGAGGCCTGGGATGCTGCGCTTGCCAAGGGCGAGGACAAGCCCAAGACCGCCAAGGGCGCCAAGCAGTCCTACAAAAAGAAAAAGCGCGGTGAGAAGGACCTCAAGGCCGTGCGCCCCAAGCACGTTAAGCGTCCCGAGCCCGAAGCCATGGTTGAAGCCGCGCCGGAACCCGAGCCCGAGACAGAGATCGAAGTCGCTATTGAGGTAACGGCAGAAGCCGAAACCGAAATCGCCGCCACGACCGATCCCAAAGTCATATCCGAGCAGGAAGCCACTGTGGAGCTCAACGAAGCGCCCAAGTCGACAACCGAAGAAGCCGCTGACCAACCCGAGCCGCCTGCGTTCCAAAACAGCGATGTCTTTGGCGACGAGGCCGAGGACGATCAGTCCGACGAGCCCACAGATCAAGACGCTACCGAGTCGGCGCCGGAACCCGAGACGCCGCAGCCCGCCATCTCGCTCACGGTCGTCTATGACCCCGAGAATGCCAATGCCGGCATCACCACCATGGCATCCACGCCCATCGAGGCAAAGTCGAGCGTCGAGAATGAGAGCGCGACGCAGGTTGAGGTTGAAACTGAAGCTGCAGACGCGCCCGTCACCGTGAAGCCCGCAGATTCCACAATCAAGCCGAAGACGACGCCAGAGCCCGCACCCGTCATCAAATCCGTGCCCACCTCTGCTTGCGAACAAATTCCCGCACCGGCACCGGCTTCGGCACCCGCAGCGGCCCCAGCCCCCGCACCCGCAGCACCGACCATCCCCGAGGACTTCCCCGTCGATTTCGCAACCGAGGTCTTCTGCCCCGGCCCGCTTCTGCACCAGTTGTCGACCTATCTCCCCTACGGCGCCGACACGCTCGGCATTGTCGGCGAGTACTACTGGATCGCCCGCGAGCGCGGTACCATCGAGGCCGCGCGAAACCGCGCAAGCTTCCCCCTGTGCTACACGCAGGCCGGCGAGCGCCGCGAGGTTACCGTGCGCATCCGCCGCAACACCACCGGCGGTCTCGGAGCCGCCTGGGGCATCGACAAGGTCGAAGCCCCGGTCGAGTAAAAAAGGCCTCGGATAGCCAATTGACCATCCGAGGCCTTTTGAATTCAGGCCTTTTAGTTGTCATCGGTGCATATAGACACCAGAGAAGCAAGCTCATCCTCAAGTTGCGGAGCAAAGTATCTAAAAGAAACCTGCGCTCCAGTCGGTATCGACTCAATCATATTCGCAGCATTATCTGAGACTCGGTACGGTGCAGTTTCACCTGTCTTTAAATCCTCTATTGAGCAGACAGCGTCTTCAGCATCAACCGACCTAAGCACGCCTTTTCCTTGTAACATCACATCGGCATGCCCGCCAGCTATTTCTAATGAACCTGAGTCTGTCGCAGTCACTTCTCCGGAACCTCCGCGCGATATCTCTTCCTTTGTTGAACAGCCCACCAATGAAGCCATCAGCACCAAAGACAGGGCTAGACGAATCGCCCTACTTCGAAAAAGTCGTTCCATAAGTCCACGCATAATAGCTCTGATCATACTTCAGGAAGGATAAAGATGAATTCCAGCCGTCCGCTATGCCAATCATCTGCCTTGTCTCTCCAGTTTTCTTACCAGTAAGTGTGGCGTAAGCCTCCGCTGTTACAGAATGGGCTGATCCGTTGTACAAACTCGCATGTAAAACATTCGGTCTATTAGAGTTAATCTCATTTTGAATGCTCGCGATAGCCGGAGAGGAGACAGTGCGGGCGATAAGAGTACTTCCTCTGCTTGCGCAGTAATTTGTAAACCCCGTTGCACAGGTTGATATCGGCGTTCCACCCAAAACAACGCCGGGAACAGTCTGTTCTTCATCGGAAAGAGCATGGGTATTGGTGTAACTCCATATCTGCATATATTGCGAAGGGTCGCTATATAAATTGGCAATGCCATACAGTTCCGCAACGTTCGAAAAAGCTGTCACCATACAAGCATAGTGGGCGGTAAGCCTCTTAATCTCGCTTTCATCATATGACATAAACTGAGAAATGGAACGAAATCCAGATACTGTGTAATCCTGCATTTGAGTTGCGTAAATTACAACATCGTTCCAGCTTGAAGGTTTATTCGATAAAACGACAGGCCGTCCTTCTATGGAAACAGCCGGGATTGTTCTTCCGCAATTTGTTGTTATTGAACCGTCCAAAGATTGCACGCCGAATTCGAATGGATTGATCATTACGACTGGGTTATTGAAAGAATAAGACTCGACACCAAGATCTCCTCCCCGATCCATAGGGCTGACTAAGCCGTCTCCAAAACGATATCCCGTAAGTATTTCATCATCTGAAGCATCTAAAACCAAATAGCCCGCGGCTCTATTGGATGTCACAACCGGAACAATGTAACCAAGCGGGGACCCATCAACATCTACAAAAGGAATAGGGTCAGAAGGCGTATACGAATAGCCGAGGAGTCCCTTTATATATTTATCGGCAAGCTCTTGCGCAATTTCAGAAGTAAATTGTATCTGCTCACCATCAATATTGCCCGTCGAAGCAAAAACCTCTTTCGGACGTGCGGCTAAGGCGACAATTGAAGACGCGACAAGTTGCAGAAAACGACGACGCGAAAGCATATGTTCTTCTTTCTAGAGAAGCGACTTATAAGGTACTCCTATTCTATAATCTTTTTTGTAACGTTACAGCACTGGTTATATTTCAATTCGATTTGCTTATGTCCTTGCAACCCAATGCGTCTTTACGTTTTAAACGGAATTAGAAAATCACTCATAGCAAAAACGGGCTTTAATCCCAAAGAGATGACTTTGATTATGAATCAAACCAGCAGCCAGGGCATAGCTGCAGTGCAATCGCTACAAGAAAGGCCGCCCTTGGTGGCGGCCTTTCTACTTGCTACTAGTCGCGCGTCAGCTTACGGTGAATACGATGCGGCTGGGCTGCGTCCTCGCCCAGGCGCTCGATGCGGTTGGCCTGATAGGCCTCGAAATTGCCCTCGAACCAATACCAGTTGCCCGGATTCTCGTCGGTGCCCTCCCACGCCAGAATGTGCGTGGCAACGCGGTCCAGGAACATACGATCGTGGCTAATGACCACCGAGCAGCCCGGGAACTCGAGCAGCGCCGCCTCGAGCGAGGACAGCGTCTCGACGTCGAGGTCGTTCGTGGGCTCGTCGAGGAGCAGCAGGTTGCCGCCCTGCTTGAGCGTAAGCGCTAAGTTCAGACGGTTGCGCTCGCCGCCGGAGAGCACGCCAGCGCGCTTCTGCTGGTCCTGGCCCTTAAAGCCAAAGCTCGCCACATACGCGCGGCTCGGAACCTCGGTCTCGCCGACCATCATGTGGTCCAGGCCGTCCGAGACGACCTCCCATAGGTTCTTATCGGGGTCGATGCCGGAACGGTTCTGGTCGACGTAAGAAATCTTGACGGTCTCGCCCACCTCGAGCTCGCCCGAAGTCAGCGGCTCCAGACCCACAATCGTCTTGAACAGCGTGGTCTTACCGACACCGTTGGGGCCGATGACGCCCACGATGCCGTTGCGCGGCAGGGTGAACGAAAGGTCATCGATGAGCACGCGACCGTCGAACTCCTTGTGCAGATGATGAGCCTCAAGCACCTTGTTGCCCAGACGCGGTCCAACGGGAATGCGGATGTCGGTCCAGTCGAGCTTCTGGCTTGCGCGGGCCTCGGCCTCCATCTCCTCGTAGCGAGCCAAACGGGCCTTGTTCTTTGCCTGGCGAGCCTTGGGCGAGCTGCGTACCCACTCGAGCTCGGCCTCCATGCGCTTGGCGAGCTTGGCGTCGCGGTTGCCCTGCGCCTCGATACGGGCGGCCTTGGTCTCCAGATACGTGGAGTAGTTGCCCTTGTAGGGATAAAGGTGACCGCGGTCGACCTCGCAGATCCACTCGGCAACGTTATCCAGGAAGTAGCGATCGTGTGTGACGGCAAGCACCGCGCCCTGGTAGTTGTGCAGGAAGTGTTCGAGCCACAGGATCGACTCGGCGTCCAGGTGGTTCGTGGGCTCGTCGAGCAGCAGCAGGTCGGGAGCCTCGAGCAGCAGCTTGCACAGGGCCACGCGACGGCGCTCGCCGCCGGAAAGTACGTTGACCGGCATGTCGGAATCGGGCAGCTGCAAGGCGTCCATGGCCTGGCCGAGCTTGGAATCGACATCCCAGCCGTCGGCGGCGTCGATCTCGTCCTGGAGCTTTCCCATCTCGGCCATGAGGGCGTCCATGTCGCAATCCGGGTCGCACATCTCCTCGCCGATCTTGTTGAAGCGATCGACCTTGGCGATCATGTCGCCAAACGCCATGCGCACGTTCTCGATGACGGTCTTGTCGTCATCGAGCGGCGGCTCCTGCTGCAGGATGCCCACGGTGTAGCCGGGGGTGAGCCTGGCATCGCCGTTGGAGACCTCCTCAATACCGGCCATGATCTTAAGCAAGGTCGACTTACCCATGCCGTTGGGGCCCACGACGCCGATCTTGGCACCGGGGTAGAAGCTCAGGGTCACGTCGTCAAGGATTACCTTGTCGCCATGGGCCTTGCGAGCCTGATACATCTGGTAGATAAACTCCGCCATATGCCTGTTCTATCCTTTCTACCTGCTGTTTCCCTATTCTTGTTTCGCTTTAGTGGAAACGAAATGAAAAAACCAGCTCTGAAACTTAACGAAAAAGGGGCATGGTTGCCCATACCCCCTAATACTACCTGGGAAAAGTCCCTCGGAACATACTATGAACTGCGTACGCTAGTTTTCCGCAACCTTAACGAGCGGCTCGCTGCGATTTGCGCCACAACAGATACGAGTAGACGTAGACGGCTCCAACCGAACCAAACGCCAGAGCCGCAATCACCGCGGCGACGACTTCACTCGAAAGCACGCTGCCTGCCACGCCCATCACAATCAGGCCAATACCCAGCACCATAACGCAGGCGCCGCCAAAACGCTGCGTACGGCGCCAGTTCTCGGGATCGGCAAGCGCCCAGGGTGTCTTGATACCGAGCGTATAGTTCTGCTTCACACGCGGCAAGTAGTTGCCTACGCCGATGAACAGCAAACCGACAACACCGGAAATCAGCACGTTAACCGAACCGACCGCCGGCACCACGCCCCAGACCGTAAGCTCTCCCAGCCAGCTTATGGCGCACATGAACAAGGTGAAGGCGATTACGAAGCCCTGGTAGAACTTGCCCGAGGTTCGATATGCCTCACCTTTGGGGTCGATGCGCGGCACCACGCAGAACATTGCGAGAAGCGCCAGAGGCAGCACGCCGAGCGCGGAGGCCATCCAGCTAGGACCCCAACCGTCGACGGCGCCGTTCGCGCCCCAGTGCGCGGGAATCTGCGCAGGCAAGCTCGGCATCACCATGAGGTGCGCTACGACATTGGCGACGCACAGAGCGACCAGCGCAATCCACACGCGCGACGATACCCCCGTGGGGTGAATGCCCTTGTTTTCGTTATTCATCCTTATCACCTTCCGTGTTTGTAAAGCCCATAAACCAGCCAATTAAATCCTGCATGACGGTGGTGTTTAAGCTGTATACGATGTTTTGGCCATGGCGCTCGTCGGTCACCAACCCGGCGTTTTTGAGCGTCGCCAAGTGATGGCTCAACGACGGCTTACTGATATCGAAATGCTCGGCAAGCTCCCCCGCCGTGCAATTGCCCTCGCGCAGCAACTCCAAAATGCGCCGTCGCGTTGGATCGGCAAGCGCCTTAAAACCCTCTCCCGGCATAAGACCTCCTCTCATCATCTCTCATGACGTGCACACTATACTCGATATTTAGATGTTTGTCTAACTGTCTAATACAGTAACATCTATAGAACATTCGTTCGTGTTTAGTTACAATGGAAGTTGAAGCAGATGGGCCAGCTCCCTCTACCCAAGAAGGAGATGGACTATGAGTATTGACGATGTCCTGACGTTGTTATTGCTTGTAATCGCGGCTGTGGAGCTCGGCATCCACATTGGAGGTCGAATGAAATAGCCGCCCCCGCGTAATGCGAAGACGGCCACTTCTCACGCC